>CAYNMA010000182.1:0-3460 GCA_964398075.1 uncultured Bacteroides sp.
ACCACGGATACTCTTCAATCGATGCTTCCGTGAAAACTACCTTGAAATTCTTACAGCCGTTTTTCAATAAGGCACAAACGATAGACGTAGAATCTACACCACCTGACCAAGAAACAACAATCGGGTTTTCTTTGTCTTCGTTATTTTTGATAATTTCTCTTGCCCTCGCATCAACCAAATCCGTTATAGATGAGGTTGATATCGTTGGTTTTTCTTCGGCATCAGGAATCCATAAAATATTAGAAGTGGGATTTAGGATATTAAATCTATCTCTAATCTGCCACCGCTGAAAAGTCCAATTGAGTGTCGACAAAACATCACAATCGACTTCGGGAATTACATTTAAATTAATCGAACAATCAAGTTTCATCAAAAAATCCTAAGCAAGCGTTCCTGTTACGGCACTACTATGATAACTTTTATTAATGGTTGCCTTCTTACCATTCGTACAGGTAAAGGTTAGGTTATATGTTACACTATAGGTTACGCTTCCCGTGTCAATTATTCTCGTGCTTCCATTTCCGCACGAAGTACTAACCGATTGTGTGTGAGTATTATATCCTGTTTCATACGATTCGGAACTTGAATCGTAATAACTATAACTAGTTTCGTAAGTATAACTACCCGTAACGCTTACCGATAGATTTGGTGGTATGTTTGAAAAATTTACATAAACGTCTCTACCTGAATCAGCAAACGTAATCGAATAACTAATTCGGGTTTTGCCTTTACCACATAATTTTGTCTGTACGTCCGCACCATCAGATGTTAAAAAATTAGTCGCCGTTCCATTTGTTGAACCATAGGAAACATTTAGATACTTCTGCCCTATGTCTTTGCCATCTGATGCATAGATATACAATAATTGATTGCCAGCACCACTTTCAAAGAGATTGTCAAAGTCAGTCCCCGAAGGATTCAACAGATTTGTCGTCATAGTAACATTTTAGACTAAGCGGTAGTTGTTTCAGTTGTCTCAATTTCCTTCAATTGAACGGGTTCAACGTAGGGAGTACCATCGTCGTTGAAAATCTGCGCTTCCATAGTCGTTTGGTCAACCCATTGGTTGGCTTGTACATTTGTTGTAAGTGTCGCCGTACCTAGCCCCTTAACCGCTTCCGTCATATCAGATACAACGGCATCATAATCTTTCGTTGTTGTTATGGTTGCATTAATTGTAATCGTGTATTTGTATGCCATATTAAGCCTTTTTCTCAAGTTTATTAATTCTTTCTTTGAGTGTATTTACCTCATTAACAAGTGCCGCCACTACCGCATTATAATCAAGGGCAAGATATCCATCTTCACCTTCAGATACGGCTTCGGGAATCACATTTTGCACCTCTTGTGCAATTAAGCCTACGTGATAGCCGTCTTGTTCTTTAAATTTGTATCGATAGGTTTTCAAAGAAGATAAATCATAGTGCTTTACAGTAAAGTCTTCTTTCAGTCGTTTATCTGATGTGGCTTTAACCGTCTTGCCTTGTAGTGCATTTGCTACGGTAACATTTCCTGATGTATCGGCAACAATCGGCATAGCAACTGAATTAGTACCAGCATTATAATAACTATCGGATGCATATGTGAGATACCATCTATCACCCAAAGTCCCCATTTCATAAGAACCACTATTACTTTTACACGAAACAACCGCCCCCCAAGAATCGTTTGGTGCAGTTGTTGTTTTTATAATCGCAACCGCCCTTCCATTAATCCAAGCTGCGCCATTCGTAACACGAGATATCTGACTACCTGAATTCATAGTCGTACCGCTTTTGGGAACATACGCATCCAATGTCGGAATGATTTCTTGATTCAGTTTCTCCCCTGCGCCATCATTCTGAAAAAGTTTGCGTAGTAAAAATGGTAATGACATTGTTGTCTCCTTATAAAACCGACTAGCCTGAAAACCCCTTTCTTTAGATGGGGGATGAAACGCTAGTTTCCAACTCCTTTAAAATAATTTGTAAAAGTTTTGTAAATATTTTTAGAATATTTAGAATCTCATCTAAATAAACAGTTAATGAAATTACTTAAAATACCCTAGGAACTAGGGAAATTAACGCCTACTAGATACGATTCGTTGCAGTAATGACAATCGGAGTAGGAAGCCTATCTCTTTAGAGAGGGGTAGTTCACGCTGTTCTCTTCCAAGCGATAACTACGTAAGCAGGTGGTTGCACGGTTGATGATGAGCCGTAGATTGAGTTTGACCAAGAAGCATTAAATTGGCTAGTCGAACATCCTGTTGTTCCGCCTGCGCCTGTTAAACTACCAACACCACCCCCACCTACGAGTGTATGAAAAGCGCCGTTGTATAGTGTCGTTCCTTGTGAAGTGCTTCCCCAATATGCATAAAAACTAGCCGTACTACCTGTAATATTCGGCAACCCTGCGCTGATAGTCGTCCCTGCTCCGTGCGAACTATCCGCAAGCCACAAGCACTTACCCGAACCCACCTTTTCCCAAGTACCGCCAAATAGCGAACTAGGATTGCTATCCGTGAGTGTCAAGTAAATCGAGCCGATTGGGTGGGCTTGCAGAAGGGCTTGCGATACTGCCTTTGTTACCGCCCTCTCCACCGCAACCTCAATAGCCTTATCAACCGATTCTTCAAAAGTCGCCATTACGCAGTTCTCCGCCAAATATTTACCGCACGATAGGGCGGTAGGTTGGAAGTAATAGATGTGTCCGCTATGGAGTCATACAAATTTGAGGAAACTTCTGACGATGCCTTAGTAGTCGAGCCATTTGCTTTGATTGTGCCACTTAGTGTGTTTGTAGCCCCTGCACCGCCTTCTGATGAAGAACCGTGCTTTAACGCACCACCATTACTTATATTCTCCAAAATCGTTTCCTGATAGTAGCCACCATATCTAATGCCGTACTTATGCGTGTGATTCACTTCGCCCCCTTCCGTTCCCACCGAGTAGGACGAACTTGTGCCGAGCAGGACACGCCCTTCCAATTTTTGCCATACCCCCCCCCGAAAATTTCGGCAGGGTTATCAGCACTTTCCGTAATGAAGTACGAACCAACAGGATGCGCCCGCAAGACTGCGGCTTTTACCGCCACTTCTAAGGCTTCTTCAAATGTACTCATTGAGTCCTCTTCCAAATATTGACTGCAAGTGCGGGAGGTTGAACCGTGCTGGATGCGCCGTAAATTGAACTGCTAACATATCTTGCTCCGTAGGGGGTGTCTGTATACGCAAGGGAAAGCGAACTTTGCATATACTCATCAGTTCCCGTTGTGTTCGCAGGGGTATCACCACTAATAGATTGTCCATCGTGCCCATACTTATCAACCTCAACACCCGATGATGTGCAATCCCTTCGATACAAAATATCGATTTCGGGTAGCGTAGGTAATCCCGCACTTATCTCACTCCCAACTCCGTGCGAGGAATCCGCTCCCCACAAGCACCGCCCTGAACCGACTTTCGTCCATACCCCCCCCC
>CAYNMA010000183.1:0-3449 GCA_964398075.1 uncultured Bacteroides sp.
ACATACTCTTTCATATTCAGTTGTCCTTTCTTTCTTTCAGTTATTTTTAGTGCAACATCTCATTGCTCTTTAATTTTAAGCCTAAACAATTTTTTTGTCAACAAGGTTTTGCAAACAATTTTAAAAAAATAAAAAGCAACGGCTTTTGGTTTGTTCCTGTTCATCTTTGTTGTTCTTCTTTGTTGTTTATATATTTATATATTATATTTATATATATTCTATATAAGGGGGGGTGCAATTTTTTACACCCCACCCCCGCAATTTTTTGCATACCCCCCACGCAATTTATTACACCCCCTTTTCTGATAGTTCAGGACTTGATTTTAAATTTTTGTAAACAAGATTATGTTATGTAACTCAAGCCCAAAATCATACTCAAGTCTTAAATCTTGGCTTGATTTTTGCAAAATAACCTTTTATTTTACTACTAAAAAATGTGATTTAAAATACACAATTTTCTTATGGTTTGATAAGATAAATGATAAGAAAGTGTTATATAAGTGATACCCCATACCTATGTTTTAAAATGTAAAAGTTTTACACTTATAAGGCTAAAATTGAGAAAAACGGCTATTTTCTTGCTTTTTAATCATTATTTCAAAATCTTTCGTTTTTAAGCGTTTTTTAGTAAGAATGAATAATTTATCATATTTTTGTATAAACTCTCTAAAACGCGCTAAAAAGTGGCTTAAATCGTGTGCTATGCTTTTAAGTAAAATAAAAAGTGCATTGTAATTAAACAATACACTAAAATGTGGCATTAAATTGAGAATGTAGAGAAATGGATCTAATGCCACGGAATTAAAACATTTCTTCATATAAATAGTTTAAAAGCAATAAGCCAAAAAACACAAACAGGCTTGTAAACCACATTGTTATGCAACCCCACATCTGACTATGCGTATTAAAATACACCAAGCAAGAGATAAGTTCACCAACAATGCAACCAACAAAATCGCCAATACAAGTCATCCAATTAAACTTTATCAATATCATATAGATAAATAATTCACCGATAAAAGCAAAAAACCAAGCACCATAATTTGAAAATATCGTGCATAACAACATCCAAATTATAAGCAAAGGAATACTAAACCATTTCATTTGTTTGTTCATCTTTTTGCTCCTGGGCTTTCTTTTCTATTTCTTGTTTCTTTAAATAACTTAATGGCGTATAAGTATCTATATCAATGCTTTTTTCTAGTAATAACCACTCATAGAAATTGTCAAGGAAAATAGCCAAGTCCATATAGAAATTAGCCTTATATGTTTTTTGGTTAATCTCGCCTTGCATATAACTTGTAATCGCTACTACCATAATTGCAAACAAGTCTAAGACAAACATTGCAAGTGTAGTCATATTAAAACCATCTTTTGCAGTTACTAACATATAGCCACTAAAAAATGCGATAGATAAAACTTTTAAAACCATTCTAAATTGAGAAAACATCTTATCTTTTTTAGATTGGTCTCTAATAGCTGCTTGAGAATTAGTTTCAACGGCACTTAAGATAGTTCGTGAATTATTCGCCTCAATAGGTAGTTTTTTATACAAAACATTTTTTAATCTTTTTCTTTTAGATTTATCTAAATACACAGACTTATCATTTACAACTATCTCTTTACAATGCTTAAATTGACTATAAGTTAAATTGTCTCTCAACCATAAATAGTCATTATAATCTAAATCGCAATAGCCCATTTGAGTTTCTATATATTCTTTAATTCTATCTTTATACTCAACTATGCAATATTCTTGCAAGTTCTTGATTTGTCTCTTTTGATTTACTTTACTAGCCTTTGTATTATAACTAGTTTTATTATTTATAAATCTATCACTATTTTGCCCCTTTAATTGTCCATCAGGGAAATACAAGTAATAGGTTACAACTTCCATGGTTCCAAGCAAGATAAAGTTTGGGACATCTAATGTTGACCCAAAACTTACACTTACTAGAAAATAAATAACAAGTGTGCCTACCATTAAGAAAGTAAACAATATTGTTGGAACTCTCAAAATGGTATTATGCACTCTTACTCTATTTTTACTTAAATTAACTTCTACATTCTCACTCATAATTTTTAGTTAATCTCTACTTTCTTTGTATATTTTTTATTTACTTTATATTCTAGATTTTCTTTCTTATACTTTTCATAGTAAGGCTTTTTAATGACATTAAAGATAGACCCCCCACCTAAAGAAAGAATAATTAAACCTGTTGTAGCATTTAAACTTTCTAGTTGTGCTTCGCCAAGCCAAGTAATCATATATATAATTGCAAACGGCATTATACACATAAGTCTATCATATATGTCTTGTTTTCTCTTTAAGGCGTTAATCTTTTCATTTATTGCATTTTTCACATTTGTATCAGTAGCACTCGCTAGATCCTGCAAGTAATTATCAAGATTTCTTTGGTATGATTTCTCATAGAAATGTTTTGCAGTGAAGAATAATGCAATGGTTAATATAATACCACTTAATGTAAGTTTATAACTTGCACTATTTTCTTCTAAATAATTTACTACAATAACAGCTGCACTACCACCATAAGTTAAGCCAAAATCAAGAATATTATAGATAAGATATTTTACCTTATCTTTGTTAACTTGTGATTTTGTTGCACTCATAAGGCACGCCCCCTACCTATCTATCAATATTTTCAGTTGTTTCTTCAGTAGAAGTAGTTTCACTTGTCTTAATTGCAACTTGAACCTTAATAGGCTCATTTAAAGTTTCAGTCTCTTCAGTTTTATTTTCATAACTAGATAAGACTTCTTCAATTTGCTCTCTTGTTTCAGTATCTAATGTAATGTTATTCTTATGAACTGCAAGTAAAGCGGCAATAAGTTTATTGTTTTGTTCCACTACTGACTTATAACTTTCAATTTCTTTTTCTAATTCTTCAGTCATAGTATTTGTAAACTCTTTGACTTTGCTTTCAAGAATAGGTTCTACATTTAAAGATAAAGCAACATCACCGATTTCGGCATAAGTCTTATCAATAGTTTCTTTTGCGATATCTGCGAAGTTTTCTCTTGTAATAGACTTTTTGATAATTGCTTGCATCCAAGCAGTAAATAATGCAATTAAGAATGTTGTAATAGTTGGCATCCATTCTTTTACATTATTCCAAAAAGTAATTAAGTTTTCTTGAATAGATAATAGCATAATTAGTTCTCCTTTTCTAATTCATTATGAATTCTATTTATTGTTTCTATTGTTAATGCTTGTCCTGTTGTAATATCTATAACATTTTTAGTTAGCTCATCCATAGGAAAACAACATTTACCATAGCCATTACATACATTAGTATTATGATTATGATAAGGACAAGAAATGCAGTCAACATTAGTTTTGACTTTCATATTTTTAATATTGTAAATCATATTTATTCACCAAATAGATTTTTAGCAAGAGTTTTGCATTCTTCAACATAAGTATTATA
>CAYNMA010000184.1:0-3439 GCA_964398075.1 uncultured Bacteroides sp.
GATTGTACCATTCTTTTATATTTAACTCTTTTCCGGTCTGATCTCCGGCATTTCCTTTTGTGGTTCCATTTTCGGAAATACTAGATTGTATAATTTTCATTCTTTACTATTCCCCCTTCCCTTTATATAGTCCGTTAAATTAGTGATTGCATTTGTAAGTTCTGTTAAAATTGCCGTTTGCTTTTCGTCCGATTCCGTAATTTTTTTCCACATAAAAATAACACAAACTATAGGAAATCCAAATGAAGCAATAGCATTTTCAATTTCTTTGATGATTTCAATAGTCAATTTAATATACCCCCTTCATTATATAAGATGCTTTTAACGTGGCAATTATTGCAAATATTATAATCATAATATAACCCCACTTTTTAATAATGTTTCAATTTCAGATAATTCAGCATCAGTTGCCGGAATGCCAGAAACATGGCAATTTTCAATTTCAACATACCCTGAACACTGCCCCAACGTCACACTATAATTAGTAGGGTAACCATTTATTGATGGAAAAGTATTGGCTAGTTCCGTTTGCGGTCTGGTTATGATTAAGTAAGGAATTTTAACCCCCATCGCCCCAGAATTACCAGAAAATCCACCTGAATGTGATACGCTTGTATGGGCGTTCATAAGTCCACCAACCGCACCTATTGCCATGGGAGCTAACGCACCGCCAGTTGCTACCGTTCCGACTATTCCACCAGTTACGCTTGCTAGACTTGCTACGATACCCATATAAGAACCAGATGATATAGGATATTGAACTGCACAATTACCGGAATATGTATAAAGTATTCCACCACCGCCATCACGTGTAATATTGATCTCAGCTAAACATGCTCCTGTTAGCACATCTACGTGATATTTTACATTTATACTCGATCTCATTACATCGCCAGTATTTAATTTTTGAATACCGATAAAAGGCAGATATATATGAATATCGGTATACGGGTCATAATCAAATATATTATTAAAAAATTCTTTTAAGTCAATAGAGCCACAATCGACAGATACATATTGATTACTTATATAATTAGAAGTAACACCTGAAGACAGATACCCCACTTTTATATCACTAGTTCCACCAACAGAAACTGGTGTATATACCTTGTGTAATCCTATAATAGCTTGCATAGGGTCATTAAATAATTTCAATAATTGATCTACAAAATCGCTAGACCATAGCCATGCACCGAAAGAATTTAATTGTTCTTGAGTTGGATTATAAATTTTATATAATGCTGACGCCGAACCAACCGGAACAATTAAGGAAGGTGTTGAGCCTTTTCCAATTTCACTTTCTGTATTTGTGTCTGTTGGTGTTGGTGTGCTTCCAGATATTGAGGCTATTAAATCCAATAATATTTCAGGTGATGTGTTTGGATTAACAACAGGGTCTGCTTGTGTGGATGAACCACTAGTAGGTTGCGTATCGGTTGCACTAATAGCATCAGGGGTAGCTACTGGTACATATATATAAGTCTTTATTGATCCGTCTATTTGCACGATATTTTGTGTAACTGCTTTTTCCCATAATTCTGGGAATTGCTCTTTTAATAATGCCAGTGTATCAGCTATTGAAGTTGCTGTTGATAAGTCAGGAGTAGATGCGCCGGATTGTGTGCCTATACCTGAGACCGGAGATATTGTTTCAATATTGCCACCACCATATAATATTTTAGGCACATCAGTTAAAAAAGTGATACGGTCTTTTATAGGTGAATAATTTGAAACATCTATAATATCATCAGTATTAGCTTGGATGTAGTCATAACGTGTTAGATCTGTGGGTTCTGTTCCATTTATTATAAAAACACTCGATGCTAATGCAGTATAATAATCAGGATTTGTAGATGATGCTGTATGATGGTTAACAGTAGACCCCCAATTATTTGTAAAAGTTTTTTCCGATAAAAATACCACACTTGCTTCAGTATATTCACCACCAACACTTAGAGCAGGCTCTAAAAAAACATATACATCGCCCTCTCTACTCGTAATTTTATAATTACTATAATAATCATATACGCTTTTTCTATAATGATGTGCTCTAAATCCTTCATTTATTTTAAATATGGGTATCGGACTTTTTATATTGTAATCTAAATTGTATGATATTTTAGTTTTTTCATATATAACATCAGATACACTTTCATCAAAAAACTTGTTATTCTGCATATAATAAGCCATATATGCAAATACATTTTCATCTAAATACATTTGACTTGTGTTATCATCATTGATCTGGAGTACTGTATTAAATACCGTAGCACCTAAACTATCATCATCGGTTGTAATGGAACCCCATGTATCAGGATTTAAAGCCCATATCTCTGATTTATCAACATCAAATATATATGGTAACGTTTCATATAGTGCTTTATCTATTGTTTTACCTAGAGTTATAGCTATACCAGTAGCCGAAATTGCTGGTAATACACTACCCATTACAAATTTACCAGTAGTGGCTAATCCAGATTTTAACGTAAGATTTCCCGTGCTTGAATCCACTCCCATATTAGCCGGAATTTTTGTCTTAACTTGCGTGCTTAGTGCGTTAGAATTTAGGGTTGATGCGCTACTAGAAACTGTTTCTATAGCATTATAAGTATAAGAACGTATTGAACCATCAGCATTTTTTATAATTTCAACACCGGGCACCTGATGTAATATAGCTTCTGCATTGTCTGCAGTAATTCCATACTTAGCAAATTCTACCCATTGATCTGAGCCTGAACCATAATAATTTTTAATTGCGTCCAATACTTCAAAATATGTATTTGTGCTATCTGCCATATCATCAACCCCCTGCCGTGATTAGTATAAATTCACCTTCATTATTTAATCCAGAAGGAAAAGATTTTATTGTAGTTGTCTGCTTACAATTTACTTTCCAAACATCGCCAGTCATATATTTATTTAATCCAGTTACTTCAGTATCTTTTAGAATAACAGAAAGATTTTTTATAGAATCTTTGAAACTTTCTAAAACGTCAACTGACAATGAGATTTTCCAAAGTCCATTTTTAACACTCGAAATTTCGGTGATAAAATAATATCTATTAAAGTCTGGAATATAAGCATAGTTAAATGTGGATATGTTATCAGATTCTAAAATAATAATAGGATTTATAACACTTGTTTCATTTCTCAAATTTCCATTGAAACTTCTATCACTTGTTAAAGTCTTTCCGATCTTATTTTTTTCACTTGTTGTAATATATAATTTTATTTCCATATACCCACCTCACCCTATAAAGAAAGACCGAAACAATAAATTGCTCCGGTCTTTAAACAAAATAATACTACTGAGCATCGGCAATATAGAATACAACAAAATTTTCATCCGTGTCCGCAATGGCGTGACAGTCATATTTATACCAATTTGAGAAAAATTCAGCACGTGCATTGTATTGTGATGTAACACGCTTATCTGTAT
>CAYNMA010000185.1:0-3403 GCA_964398075.1 uncultured Bacteroides sp.
GCTCCTTTGCTACTGCGAGCAAGAGAAATAAAGAGAACGAGGCTGTCTTTATTATCCCGCGGGCGGGGCGCCCGCGCCCCCAGTAGCAAAGCATAGTCTGTTAGGAATTTCGACTTGTTAGACAGCCTCAATGTAGATATGAAAGAATTTTGATTTATGATTTTTAGGAGAAGGTCGCCGTTCGTCTATAAAATACGACCATTCATCCATAAAATCCGCCGGTTCAGTAGTTTTGGAGTACCAATTCCCCTATTTTTGTTGTATATTTGCAGTTGGAATTGTCGTTAGACCGCTGTGATGAAAGACCGCTGCGCTAAAGGACACAAGACCGCACTCCGTGCTAAATGACAATGGGCCGCTGCGCTAAAGGACGATGGATTGAGGAGGATGGGGGTATTGAAAGACACTGAAAGACATTGAATTAACACTATAATTAACCTTAAAACTGTAATTATCATGAAAAAAATTACATCTTTTCTTCTGCTAATGTTCGCTATTGTAGCAGCGAATGCAGAAACAATTTACTACAACAACACGAAATCTTGGACTACTGTCCGTGCTTATGCATGGAGTGGAGAGGGTGACGAAGCGGTCAAGGCTCTTGGAGAATGGCCTGGTACTGCGATGACCGCCGTTGAAGGTCACGAGGGTTGGTATCAGATTGATGTGCCAACTACTGCAGAGAAGATCATCTTCAATAATAACAACAATAACGGTCAGACAGGCGACCTTACGTTAGACTTCACGAAGCCTTATTACAATCTTGGTTGGACGGACTCTTTTGATGGTACGGTAGAGGTTGTTACAAATGTTATCTATTACAACAACTCCACTACCAATTGGGCAGAGGTATATGCTTATAGTTTCAATGGTGCTATTGGCAGTTCTCTTGGTAATTGGCCTGGCACGAAGATGACGGCAGTAGAAGGTCATGATGGTTGGTATCAGATCACTATCCATACCGAAGTTGATGGTCAGATTATTTTCAATTGTGGAGGCGATGCAGGAAAGACAGGCGACCTTACTCTTGATGCTACAAAACTCTATTACAACGGTACTGCATGGCAAGCCGACTTTGGCGAAGCAGGTGGAGATGGTGGTGAAGAGGCAACTCCGGTTGCTTTCACGGAAGAGTATTACTTGGTAGGCTTTATCAACGGTGCAGACTATGGTTGCGAACAAGATGCAGCCAACATGGGTGATTATCACTTTGTGAACGGTGCCTTGACAGCTACATTCACTGCCGACTCGTATGTATTCCTCAAGACGGCTAATAATGCTGCTTGGTATAAGACGACTCTTTATGCTTCTCCTGCTGCCGGTGAGTCGGTAGTGTTCAAGAATACTACAACGGGAACACGTGAGAAGATGTTAGTACCAGGCAACAAGGTATTGAACTTCACATTGGTTGAGTACTCCGATGGTTCATTGACGCTCTCTTACACAGAGTCGAGCACAGGAACAGAGGTTGGTTCTATTGAGGATATCCTTTACACGGTGCAGAACGGTATGCTGCGTGTCAACTTGAACTCGGCAGAGCAGGTTCGTTTGTTCACTATCAATGGTACTATGATTGATGAGACTGTGACAAGCGATTATACCCGTCAGTTGCCTCAAGGCGTTTATTTCTTGAGCGTAGGAAATAAGGCACAAAAGATTGTTGTTTTTTGATAGATGTTGTTTTGGTTGCATGGGGATAGGCAAAACGGCTTGTCCCCATTGCTGACCTGCAAGAGCGAGGTAATGGAAACGGACGACTGCGTCGTATTGACATGAATTGACATAAAAGGATAACAGACCTCAATGTCTAATTGATTGTCATAAAAGTCTTGTTCAAAAACAATCATCAACAGACTATCAATAGTTTTATACAACAAACACACGACTCTCTTATCGAGAGCAACACACAACATTATTTTATTGAGAACAAACTAATACCATGAGTTTTATCGTACCGATACTATTATTATTCTTCAGCGGCATGGCATGTGCAACGGAGTCGTTGCCTGTGCTATTGCCGTTGCAGGGTACGGTAATGGATGAATATAAGCAGGATGTGCGTGCGGTGCAGGTTCAGCCGAACACGGTGGTGGCGAGCGATTTCAGTGGGTCGTCGCAATCCGGCGTATATAACACTTCTGCGCAGACCTATCAGCCGAGTCATTTGACGGTCAAGGCATCTTCTCGCAGTACTGCGGTTGCGGCAAGGAGTGGTTTCTCGCAACAAGGACATTCGGGTTTGGTTGTAGCAGTAGCGCCAACGGCAACGATGAAGACTCTGAACAGTACGCCTGCGCATACGGTATCGGCAGTGTCGGTACAGAAGAAGATGATACATCGTGTGGCAGCCACCACCGAGGAGGATGAGGAAGAGGACGAGGATGAAGAGGGTAGAGCATCGGTTCGTAAGCGTTTAGGTGGCATTGGCGGTATGGGTTCCGACACGGGCGATGACCCTAACCGTTCGAAGTTATCCCCCGTAGGCGATGGGTGGGTACTGCTATTGTTTGCTTTCGCTTATGGCGGATGGCGGCTACGAAGACGCAAGAAGATGACTATATAAAGGAAAACACGATATGAGAAAAACAATACTACATAGTTTGCTGACGGCGGTGCTGTTGCTCTTGACGGTGAGCGTGAGCGCAACCACCATCTATTTCAAGAACACTGCTGGTTGGAGTGATGTGAGAATCTATATGTGGGGAGGTTGCTCCAATGGTAGTTGGCCTGGAATATCAATGACCAACACTGGAGTGGATAACATCTGGAAGTATGAGACGACTTGCAGTAGCGTAAACAATATCATTTTCAATTGTGGAAGCAATAGTTGCCAAACTGCCGACCTAACATGGGATGCAACCAAACCCTTGTATGTATATAACTCAGGTTGGACAACTTATACAGAGTCAACCACCACCACTTATACCTATTATTATTACAATAAGAACAATTGGACAGGCACTATTCAAGCGCATATATGGAGCGGACCAACTTGTTTAACAAATGATTGGATGCAGCCTGAAAGTAACATGTCCAAAGTGAGTGGTCGTGACAATTGGTACTACATCACTATTCAATCTGCACTTACACCTCAATATGTGGTATTCCATATTGGAGATACTAAAGATGTTAGTACAGATCAAACCATCGACTCCGACCCTGCATATATCTACTATGACTCCAGTATAGAGCAAGAGTCGGGACATGGGTATTGGCACAAGAGTTTCAGTGACATCACCGTCACCTACGATGCCAACGGCGGTAGTTGCAGTACGCCCACGGCAACTTACTCCACAACGCCACTGACCTTACCTACACCAACATGGGAAGGACATGTATTTAATGGTTGGTATACGGCAAAAACAGATGGAACTCTCATAGGTGCAGCCGGTGCAGAATATAC
>CAYNMA010000186.1:0-3359 GCA_964398075.1 uncultured Bacteroides sp.
ACCCTTTTGATAATATCCCCCCCGTTTTTTATATTTTTTTGACCACGTATTTTGTACCTCGCTCTACCTGTTAATTGTTAATTACCCCTATTTCAACTCCCAACAAACTAAAAACTAACAAACTAATAAACAAAAGAATTGCCCATTTATAAAATAAGTATTACCTTTGCCCCAACAAACAACAAGAACTACGAAAATAACGAAAACAACATATAACACTCTCATCTCCTACCGTGTTCAATCAGCACAGTATCAACCATTTACCCCCCCCGCAAGCCCCAAAGCAAGCGACTCCAAGCAGTCTAACCCCATCTTTTCCACACACACTTTTGCTCTGTAAGACTTATAACCCCTATAAGTCCTATGGGACTTATGTGTCCTATCAATCCTACAAACCCAACTCCCTATAAACAAGAAAACAATTAATCAAATAAATAACATTATGAAAAAGAAACATCTACTCTCTGCATGTTTGCTCCTCATAGCAGCAACATGCGCACAGGCTGCTACCAAGATTGGCGACCTCTATTACACATTGAATGCGACAGACAACACTGCCGCTGTCGCACGATATGTAGGTGATAAATACACCGGCGACATTACTATCCCTGCCTCCGTCACCGATGGCACCAACACCTACGCCGTCACAGCCATCGAAGACTGGGCTTTCTATCTCTGCTTCGATCTGACATCCGTCTCTATCCCCAATGGTGTGACCACTATCGGTAACAGAACCTTCAGTATATGCAGTGCACTCACCTCTGTCACACTACCCAACAGCGTGACCTCTATTGGATATGGAACCTTCTCTTCGTGCAGTGCACTTACCTCTATCACACTGCCATATAACCTGACATCTATTGGATATGAAGCATTCCAACATTGCAGTGCTCTCACTTCTATCACACTGCCAAGCAGCCTGACCACTATTGGAGACGATGCCTTCTATGACTGCGATGAGCTCACCTCCATCACTATTCCTGCTGGTGTAACGAGCATTGGGACGGGAGTCTTGCAAGGCTGCGATAAACTGACGACTATCACTGTCGATAACGGGAACACCACATTCGACAGCCGTAACAACTGCAACGCTATCATCGAGAAAGCCACCAACACACTCATCCAAGGATGTAATAAATCTACTATCCCTGATGGTATCGTTGCCATTGGGAACGACGCCTTTGGCTGGTGCAGTGCTCTTACAGCCCTCTCTCTCCCTACCAGTGTGACGACTATCGGCGAGAATGCCTTCTACTCGTGCGGCGGTCTCACCTCTCTCACTATCCCTGCAGGCGTCACCTCTATCGGGAAAGGCGCATTTGCAGACTGTACGGGTGTAACCGCTATCTCCGTGGAGAGTGGCAACACCTACTATGACAGCCGCAACAACTGCAACGCTATCATTGAGAAAGCCACCAACACGCTCCTCACAGGGTGCAAGAATACCATCATACCAGATGGTATAACAACTATTGGGAAAAGTGCCTTTATAGACTGTGCGATATCCTCCGTCAGCATCCCAAATAGTGTAACGACCATCGGAGAGCAAGCTTTCTATAATTGTAATCTCACATCTATTACCATCCCTGCCAGCGTGACCAGTATCGGAAAAAATGCTTTCTGGTCTAACACTAACATGACCTCTATCATTGCAAAAGCACAGACGCCCCCATCCTGCAGTGGTGATGCATTTAATAACGTTCCTTATACTGCTACCGTCTGCGTTCCTTGCGGGACTGCAGAGACCTACAAAGCCGCTACTGGATGGTCACGTTTCTCCAACTATACCGAGCAGGCTTATAGCATCACAGCCCTCTCCAACGATGGCAACATGGGAATAGCCACTGTTACACAACAACCTACCTGCGAGAATAATGTAGGTATCATCTCTGCTACAGCTTATTACGTCGGAGAAATTCAGTACAGATTTAAGCGCTGGAGCGACGGCAACACCGACAACCCACGCACCATAACCGTGTCGAGCGACACTACACTCACGGCTATCTTCAGTAGCGAATACACTATCTCCGCCGTATGCATTCCTGCTGAGGGTGGCACCGTAACCGGAACGGGCGACTATCACTGGAAAGACTCTGTTACCCTCGAAGCTGTACCTAACAAAGGCTACACCTTTTCGAAATGGGCTGACGATACCAGGATTCAACGCACTGAAGAAGTGACATGCAACAAAACCTATACTGCATATTTCACCCGCAATACCTATACCATCACCACCGCCTCCAACGATGACACACGGGGTTATGTAGCCGGCGGTGGTAAACACTACTATGGTGAGGAAGTCGAACTAAACGCCTACGCTCGCACCGGTTACCAGTTCTCGAAATGGAGTGATGGCAATACCGACAACCCACGCAAGATAACCGTGGAAGACAACGCCACCTACACCGCTATTTTTGAAGTGGCTAAACGCACCGTCACTCTCACATGCGATCCAGAGCAGGGCTCTGTAACCGGCGGAGGGTCGTATGACCATGGCACAACTACCACCATTGAAGCCACTGCCAACACAGGCTACCACTTCGTCGACTGGTGGAATGTTACCGCTAACAGCCAACATACAACAGCCAACCCATTCACCTTCACGGTAGAACAAGACTGGACTTTCGAGGCAAGGTTCGAAATCAACACCTACACCATCACCGCCACTTGTGATACCACACAAGGAACGGTAGAAGGTGCAGGTCAATACACTCATGGTGCAACGGTCACACTAACTGCTACACCTCTCAGTGGCTACCAGTTCTCACATTGGGGAGACGATATCACCGACATCACCAACCCGCGTGTCTTCACCGCAGAAGAGGGCTTATCCATCACCGCTCATTTCACCAAGAGTACATCACCTGATACTGGTGTAGATAACATCGACACAGATGTCACCAATGTGCAGAAAGTTCTCAGTAATGGGCAGGTGTATATCCTTCGTAGTGGGAAGGTGTTCACTACTACCGGTGTCGAAGTGAAGTAAAGAGAATAAAGTAACTATAAGAATAAAGTAACTATAAGGAACTGTCTAACAGCGAAAGTTGTTAGACAGTTCTTTTTATGGGTCAAACCCATTGGAACATACTATGTTTGATGTACCGTAGAGACTGTCTAACAAGTCAAAATTCCCAACTGAATGTGCTTTGCTGCTGGGGGCGCGGGCGCCTCGCCCGCGGTTAATCACACCGTAGAGACGGTATTCAATACCGTCTCTCAAACTCTTAAAATCTAGTCCTTCTAGAACAGCCCCACAGGGGCAATCTAGATCTTCTAGACCTTCTATATTCCACAACTCCCTCACCATGCTGCGATTGTGGAGACGTGAAGCGAAGGCAGGTGCGAAGCACTGAGTC
>CAYNMA010000187.1:0-3357 GCA_964398075.1 uncultured Bacteroides sp.
CTCTAAGACATTATTCCACATTATTTAGAGATGCAACTTTTGCGGATGGTACACCCTTTGGTATTAAGGAAGGAGGCGAGGAATGAAAGGTCTGAAGATATTAGCTGCAATCGTGATGGTATCCTCACTTTTGGCTTGCAACCGAAATCAGAATGTGTACGGGAAGAATGATGCCGATATAGACACTATCTCAGTTCTATCGGTGGAAAGGATGGATGAGATACACGGGACGAAGGACAGAACAGAAACGGAAATCTACTACTTCGTAACCACCAATAAGGGAGCGTATCGTATAGATATGGCAGGCTTGTGGGCTGCGCCTCAGTTAATAGGTATTGTCAAGCCGGATAGGACGTATATCGTACATACGGGGTGGTTCGATTCGCCTATTCTGAAAGAGTACAAACGTATTACTGGTGTTGTTAGGGAATTATGAGAATCGCAGTGCTATTCTCCGCTGTCATGATACTGATGGTTGCATCCGTGGATTTTGCAGTGGCTACCACCAATGGTGGCCACAATGGATTGGCGATGTGGCTGCTGGGCATGGTGAATATAATGGTGGCTATAATGAATAACGAAAAGTATAAGAATGATTAGATTATGAAGAAGAAACTGATTATCGCCATCGCAGTCATAGTGGCTGCTTTGGTATTGGGAGCGGTGGTCTATACCATCTACCATTGTGAGCAGAAAAAAGAGTACAGAGCAAGCGGAGAGGAACGGGCATTGAAGTATTGCCAACTCGACCACGACATCTATGTGTCACCCGACACAACGGTCACTATCTGCAACGAGACTATTACAGGTTGGTCACCATCGTGTGGTCCGTCTCCGGCAGGATGGCCAATGGCTTTCCCTTACAAGTGGGAGGTGATGCTTTGCGAGAGCAACAGCTTCTATTTCGCCCGGCTCATTTACCATGAGTATGTGTTGTGGCTGTCCTTTGATTACCCCTATGTTTTGTGCAAAATACCTAAGATACGCACATCGGGAGACTGGGCAACCAATACGGCAGCGAGATACAATGCCCTGTGGGACATTACCAATCAGTTCGAACACGGCTGGAATAAGCCCAAGACCATCAAGGAACCGCAGATATACTCTATCAACGGCCATCACGTATCATTCGGCAATGATACCTTTGAGTATAATCAGTACGTAGTGGTCCATGACACAGAATATCCTTGGTAATTATGACAAGAGGTGAGTTCAAACAGGTACAGGTCGGTGACTTCTTGGTCGAAGGCTCTGACCACCTAATAGAGGTTGACTGCCTGCACCCGAATGGAGTGAGTTATTGGGAAGGTGGTGATTGGAAGGTTGCCAAGATTGATAATCTGAAATTCCCATCACCAAGGATGCGTCCTCATTGGTATCACGTTGACGACCGCACTCCGGCAATAGATGAGGAGGTGATAGTGCTCGATGAGTTGGGTGTTATCTCATTCGCCCACATGGTTGACCCGAAGGTAGCTATCGACTATCACGGATGGAATATACCGGGAGTGGTGTTCTGGAGGCCATGCGAGTTTACGGAGGAGATAGAGGAATATTACAAGCAAAAGTAAACCCATAAAGGGTGAGCGTTCTTTGACATATTGGAATACCGCAAAAAAATAAATTTGGAAATTATGAAAATAATGCGTATATTTGCGCCCATAACCAATAAGCTAGAAAGTATGAATGAGAAAACCGAGTTAAAAGATACAGCTATACGTGTGCATTTAAAGCATACGCAGCCTGTGGAAGTCAATGCTTTTGTTTCTTCTGTTACGTCTATAAGCAATTTGTTTTCAACATACATGAAGGAAAATGCAGATTGTAAAGACGAAGTGAAAGCAAAGCTGTATGTTGAAAAGATAAAAGAAGGTAGTATTGATATGTGGCTCGTTGCTCCTGCACTTGCCGGAATTATCGCATTTGCAGACAACGTAAATAAGATTTGTGACTTTATAGAGCATATAAATGGCTTTATAGCTCATTTTGCAAAAGGTCTAGCCCCAGAGAAAAAGTACACCATGTCTGAGCTTAAAGACATGAAAAACTTACTGACTCCTACGGCTACAGACAGAGGCGGACAAATAAAGATTGACGCTATCAATATTAAAACCAACAAAGTCGTAGTACAAGGAACACCTGTAGAGTTTGATAATAGTAATAGTATTCAAAACCAAATAGACCGTGAGGTGGAAGCAAGGAAGAATACCGAGGTTTCAGATGGCATTTACCGAAAAGTTTTAATGCAGATTTACCAACTTCGGAATACGGCAGACTCCAATGTCGGGAACAAAGCAATCATAGACGGCATATATGCTGGAAAGAAATTACCTGTTGTTTTTGAAACGGAGGAGTTAAAGACACGGATTCTATATTCGGAAGTCAATCCTACTAGGACAGGATTTGTAGTTGATGCAGAGGTGATGACTATAGAAGGCAAACCGAAAGCGTACAAGATAATTGGTCTGTCGGATTCATTTCTTTTAGAGGAAGATTAAAAATAGGGAGCGGTGCTTTGCATTGCTCCTTTCTTTATACAAGCTAAGGAAATGATAGTTACATTTTCTGCAACCGTCACAACATTTGCATAATTTAGTTTTAAGATTTTAATTCCCCCGAATAAAGGGGAATTAAAATAAGGCGATTTCGCCATAGTTTAAGCGGTATTCCAATGTCGGAGTATCGCTTTTATTGTATAACTTAAAAAAGAAAGATTATGACAGAAAGAGATTTCATAAGACTAACCGCACTGATACCTATCTTGAAGGAGGTGCAGCAGGACTACCAAGGTCAGACGATAGACAATATCATCCGGCAGGTTGAGGCAAGAGTGAACCATGCCAAGAAGGGCATGGGGTTTGAGAACTGTAGTGTGGAGGTGAGATTGGAATGATACAATTACAACATTGGGGAAAGAGTGGCGACCGAATACTGATTACATACGAGAGCCTTCACGCATCGGTACAGGTTGACGTATTCCCGAATATAAAGAAGTACACTGACCATTACAAGGCAGACTGCCTGTTGTGGGCGTTATGGGTGGATGAGCCATATCGTGAGCAAGGTGCAGCCAAGATGCTCGTAGCAAGAGCAGAGTTGGAAGCCAAGCAGCATGGCTGCAAGTCCATAGCCTTGGAATGGTCGGCAGGCGAGAGTGAAGAATGGGTGTTCCAATGGTACGAACAACTCGGCTACAACGAGGTGGAGTTCGGTAGGGGGAGCAGCTTAATGGTAAAGGAATTATGAAGGCAAGACTGGCAAAGAAAATATGGCAGAGGCGATGGTATAGGGTGTCACCTTATTGGTGGAACAGGATGCTCGACTTCCTCGACTACACCAACAGAGACCATCGGATAA
>CAYNMA010000188.1:0-3196 GCA_964398075.1 uncultured Bacteroides sp.
TGAATGAGACGCATAACGATAATGTCAACTGGGCCTATCTAAATCAGGATGACGCTAAAGTAGACACGAATGCGACGGTAGAAGTCTCTACGATGTACTTTAATTCTATTTCCTTATACGTATCGTATTCTTCTGGTAATGTTACCGCAGATTACGTTTATCCTGCACAAGTATTTAAAGCTAAATATACTGGATCGATTGTCATAAAGAGTGGGGTTACTTTTTCTCCGAGAGCCGTTTCTGAAATTACTAACGTCACAAAGGTCAATGGATTTAATGGTTACGGTCTCATGATTAAAGATCTAGGGACTTCCGAACCTGCATCAATCGATTATCCTTCAGATTCTTCATTTAATGGATGGCAGCGAATCGTAGGTGGAGTTGATATCTTGAATAATGCAACTTCTATATCACAGGCTATAAGTTCCGATACGTTTAGGGGTATAGTTACTGCCGGACATTATTATAGTATAACTCCTATGATGGGATTTAATTCGATTACATTCTCTTCTTCTTCGGGAAGTGTAAAACTTAATGATTGTAATGGTGGAACTGTCAGCGTTAATGTTGTTCGTTTCTCTTACTGACTATGACTTATCTAATTATCTTTCGCGGAGACGATACTGATTTCGAGGGGAATCAGAATATCGATATTACGCTTTCGTCGGAGATGGATTTGTCCGATAAGAAGGCGCACTTCAAGTTCTTGGACTTCACGCAGGATTGGGATGCCATTCCTGACGATAAGATTCTACACTTGAAGATTTCGAACGCGCAGACAAGTAAGTTTCCTGTTGGCGCGATGGATGCAAAACTGTGGCTCGAAGATTCGCAAGGTCGCGTCCGCATGGTGGACAATCGTATCCATATCGTCGTGACTGATCGCGTCGATGAGGCATACGATTCTAAAGATCCGCAAGCGATCACGGTTGTGATTAGTGGCGGTGCTGTATCTTGGGATTCCATTACAGGCAAGCCTGATGCGTTCCCTACTACTTGGGATAATGTGAGCGATAAGCCTGAAACCTTCCCTGCGAAGTGGGAGGCCATTCAGGATAAGCCTGATTCATTTCCGTCTACTTGGGACGAGGTGTCTGAAAAGCCCGAGAAGTTTGATTCTTCTTGGGATAAAATTTCTGACAAACCTACGACATTCCCGGCAAAGTGGAAAGAAGTTTCCGACAAGCCTAGCGTGTATCCTACTAATTGGGAAAATGTTGCGGACAAACCCAATACGTTTACTCCGTCTTCCCATACGCATACATTGTCGCAAGTCACAGATTGGGCGAAGCCAGACTGGAGGGAAAGCGATTCTACTAAAGCATCGTATATTCAGCATAAGCCTACTTCTATATTTATTTATTGGGGAGAATTCGATGTTATATTAACAGAAGAAGACGTAACAGCAATTCGTTCAGGATCAAATTATTTAATTTGTATTACTAATTATAATCGTTCATACGAGATCACGAACAAAAGTGACGTTTATTTTGCATGTATGGATTTTAGCGGACCTATATTTTCCAACAAAATCAAGTTAGATTTTACCGCTACGCCATACAAGTATGTGGTGCTTCGATTTTCTAAGCTCAATGAAGTCATTTTAGTGGAACAAGTGCCATATAGTGACATTCTTTCATTGCCGTAATTAGGAGTATACTTATGTCTATTTGTTGGGGAAAGATTATTCAGAATGGGCCTACCTGGGTTCATTATGCAGATACAAATCCTAACGTCGAGGAGTACGTTCCAGTAATCTTCAATTCAGATCCTTCTTGCGGTGACTGCTCTTCTTGCGAAGGGCCTGTGGATGGTAAGTGTCCTCTTGGCAAAGTTGCGCAAGACAAGAAGCCGTATTACACTTCTGACAAGTCAAGCATTATTATTGAGAAAGAGTTTGTCGACCTTACTTCAGCCTCTGCATCGGCAATTGCCAATAGTATCTCTGATGCTGATATCTCCTCTATGAATACCGATAAGAAGCGTAACTCTATGATTAAGAAGCTTGCAGCGATCGCAAAGATTTCGTGCATAGCGTTCTTGATGTCGCTTACAGGAGTGTCTTATTCTGCAACGCTTTCGACGACGAAGAATGAAGATGTTGCTGACGAGGCATATGTCTTCACTTCGACGACCAATGCCTCTCTCGACGTGCAGGAGAAGATTTCTGATCTTGATACGATTAGGAGTAATGCTTCAACTGCGAAGTCGAAAACTGACACTCACGATACAAACATTACCTCTCTTCAGGGAAGAGCGAGCAATCTTGAAAGCGCAGCATCGGGATTTACGAACGATGTCTCTTCGCTGAAACGCAGATCAGACGCTCTCGAAAATGCGGCGAACGGATTTACAAATAAGATCTCTTCGTTAAATAACGCAGCATTAGGATTTACTAATGACGTTTCTTCTCTGAAGAGTAGAGCAAACAATCTTGAAACGGCGGCTTCTGGGTTTACGAATAAAATCTCATCTCTCGAAGGCAAAGCTACTTCGCTCGAAAATGCAAGCAAAGGATTTACTAATAGCGTATCTATTCTACAGAACGCGTCCAGAGGATTCACGAATGATATTACGGCGATAAAAGCAAGAGCTACTTCTCTGGAAAGTGCCGCCAGTTCTTTCACAAATGATATCTCATCTCTTAAGACTGGAGATTCAGATATTGGCAAGAAGATTACCGCTCTTGAATCCTCGAAACTTTCTGCGACGACAAATAGCGTCGGCAAAGGATCGATTACGATAGACGATGGATATCTGAAAGCCAATCGCTTCGTTCTGAACTACAATACGAGCGGATCATTCACGGGCTCTCCTTTGTATGCTCTTTACGATCTCAACACGTACCCGTTCTATATGTCGAAGTATGACGATAAGAGTTATGCGTGGTGGCTTTCTACTCCTTCTGCTTCAACTGCTAAAGATGATTCCAATACGCTTGCGACGCTCTCCGATGTAAAATCGTATGGAGTTGGCAATATCGAGACTACTGGTAATGGGAATGTCGTCACAAGTGTTTCCAAAGATTCATCCTCGAATAAGATTGCGGTGACAAAAAGTATTAATGCTCTTGATGTGACGACCGCGGCGGATACCTATCTATCGAAGACTGATGCATCGAGTACGTATCAGGCGAAAGGTTCGTATGCTTCGCAGTCTGATATGACTACTGCGAAGAACAACATCTCTGCTAATA
>CAYNMA010000189.1:0-3156 GCA_964398075.1 uncultured Bacteroides sp.
AATTATACATTGGTAAGTTTATACCTAATTGCAGCGTGACTCTTTTCGAATCACGCTGCAAAGGTAATGTATTTGACTGCCATATTACGGCAGAGGAAAATAGAATATGCAAAAGTTGCTATTTTATTTCACTAAGTAGTTCTTTTATTTGTTCAATGTATTTTCTTTCATTTGCATGAATTATCTCTAAGTTTTCATCATTAGCCGTGATGTCCAAATTAGCTAATCCAATGCGATGATGTGAATTGTGTGAATAAGAATAAACCTCTTTCCCCGAATAAGCTGGAGTAACAGGTGATGTAAACAAACCGACAATTTCTTCATTATCTCTTCCATAATGATAGAGGTATGTCGACATTTGGTAAAGATCTTCCCGTTTCACACCCTCCATAGAATTGCGTCCAAACTGAGTGTAATTCTTATATTTAGCATCAATTATCATCAAAACCCTATTGTTTTTTTCAATGATAATATCTGGTCTTATTTCACGCATACCACTATTCAAAAGGTTATTGCCATAATCCGCGTTAGGAGAATATACATGATATTCAGGAGAAAGATTATTCTGCAACAGTTTCAACAAATACATTTCCCACAACTCTGCAATATCGATAAAATATGAGACATTATGTTTTATGCCATCCCCATTTGAAGATCCCGCTTGGCAATTTGAAAGTATTGTACGGCTCAACTCCATAACTGGCTTATAGGGAATGTTCAACTTTGTATATCTAATATTGTCTATATCGCGTACATCCGACATTTCCGAGCCGACACCCATAGAACACAGATAGTTATCATACGCCTCGAACTCTGAGACAATGGATGATAGCCCTTTATTTTTCAAGATGCCATAAATAGTCCGGATAGTTCTATTTATAGTATTGTCCATTGATAGTTTCTTGTAGGAGCAATAAAAACGGGAGGCATCGCACAGGTTCGCATGGATATGTTTGGCAATAGAAAGACGCCCTCGAAAACTCTTTTGATTTTTAGTTATAGTTTGATACTCTTTCGGGATTTGCCCTGTTGTTAATGCCTTATTGAGCATGGCTTTCCATAACAATGCTATCAGCCAATATGCATTCTTATTTGCGTATGATTGATCCGAAAAGCCTTGTGGCAAATATAGATTTGTTGCATAAGAAACAAGATAATTGAAAACATGCCCGAATCTTGGTTCTATGACGATAGAACAAACTCCATTAGAATACCTTCCTATATAGTGTGAAGAAAAGAACTCGCAGTTTGAAACTACCGTTTTATTGTAACTTGTACCATAGGACTTTATTTCATACCATATAGGAGTTTCGACATTAATTCTAGGGTTATACAATTGGAGATGAACTATTTCAAGTTGACCATCTTCATATTGTTTTTTAAGATGGTCAACCGCATCCATAAAAGCAGCACATTGTTGAGAATAATCCTTTGATACTCCTTTCCCTTCAATGAAACTGCTATCTTTTAGTTCTAATAGAGTCATTCTAGTGGTTTAACAAAGTCCTCTTTACATTTGTTATACTCTTCCTTTATTTCAGCGTCGTCTATTCTATTTCCTAGAAATTCTTCAAGCAATGGCTCCAAATGATACTCCCACAACTTTTCCAAGTCGAAAGTTGATATAATTTGAGAGAGAGACTCTTTTTGATTGTCAGGTTCATTTTGAGGTCGTTGCAAGAAATCCTTTATCTTACCATAATACGCATGCCCTATTTGATAATCCTCACTGAGTTGGAATTTACCCTCTTTTTTAGATATGCTTTCATTTAATTTTGTGCACCGCTCAATAAAAGCAGTTAGACAATTTTCTTCTATATTGTAATCTGCTAAGATATCCTCCAAGACTGACAATTGAGGCATGATTTTAATAAAAGCAAAACGCCTGCGTAATGCAAGGTCAAATGTTACGAGACTTTTGTCTACATTATTCATCGTGCCAATGAGATATACATTCTTTGGGATAGTAAACGACTCTGTAAAATTCGGAATGGATACCTTTTCTCCTCTGTATTCTAAAGCATACATCAACTCTCCAAATACAGACGAAAGGTCTGCTCTGTTTATCTCATCAATGATGATTATGAATTTCTTGTCTTTATTTTCCTCTTTTGCAGCCGTATCGCATAGTTTCTTAAAAATACCTTCTTTTAGGGTATAAGAAAGATTACTATTATTAAGTTGTGGGCTAATACCTCCTATAAAATCCTCATACGTGTAATTGGGATGAAATTGCACGAGAGTCCACGCTCCCTTATCCTTTATTTCACGCTCATCAAGTTTGTAATCCTCAAGTTTCTCCTCCTTATCGACGCCAAGTACACTACGAACCAATTCCTTAGCTGTATATGTCTTGCCTGTTCCTGGAGGACCATAAAGAATGATTGCTTTATTTCCAGTCTCCAATAGTTCTTGACTGTTTTTTATTTGTTGGTCTTGAAGCATGATAATAGATATCAGTTTAGACATTTCATCCCAGAAATTCTCTCCTCGTTCATTTTCAGAAATGATTGCTCTGATTTTTTCAGAATATTTTTGCCAGCCTTCATTGTCTTTCCTAAATTCATCAAAATCTTGGTTCATGCCTTTATCCCACTCATACCGAATCTTTTCATCTTCTTGCTTAACGAGATTTTTATAAGCAAGAAGACTTACTGGATGAAGTACATCATGTGTCCATATATAGAAAAACTTATATGGAAAGCGGTAACGCAATATATTTTTCTGTTCTTTCTCCAATTCAACTTTATCCCCCTTAGGGCAACGGAGAACAAGTTTAGACTTGTCACAATCAAAAGAGTTATCTGCTATTGACTGGATAGTGTTGATAACATTGAAGAAATAGTTATTGTCAGCAAAATTCGAAGACGGGTGACGTGATCTATCTGTGCTATTAAGCGAGCCATCATCATTTTTCCCTGTAACAATATTAGAGATGATGCGAAAATCAGCAATCATTGCAGGACTTGTAGTTTGATCATCAAGCAACTCAAAGCCGCCAAGTAGACAGCCCACTTGTTTTATAATAGAGGAAAGACTCTCCGGAAATTTTGAGCACATAGCATTTACACCATCAAAGGCATTACCTCTTGTAACCTCGTCTTCAGCACACGAGAAATAACAATCTATTGACGGTTTTGTTTCATCCTCCTTAAA
>CAYNMA010000190.1:0-3141 GCA_964398075.1 uncultured Bacteroides sp.
GGTCAAACGAGCCTGACGGCTCGAACGACACGAGGGCGTGTCGTCTCCACAATCGTAGTATGGTAGGGCTGCTTCATAATACATAGACGATCTTCTATTTTGATGCGGTTGCCCTAATTTTATGGGTTGGGTAATTCAAAAAATTGATGTAATTTTGCAGGCGGTAACGAGTGGGATACCATGAAACAGGTATGGCTATCGAACTCGTGTGGATTGTAAAACCGGATATATAAAGGATATACAAAGATAAAAGGATAACAAAGATAAAAACAGAAAAGGACGATAACAGGCGGTAGGACCGCAAGACATATAGAATAAGCGTTATAAGCAGAACTTGATTTTTCTGGAAACTTCGACACTTTCTTAGGAAAACAAAAATGTATTCAAGCACAAGCCTATTGACGCTCACGCTTTTTGGCGTGGGCTTTTGTGCAGCTATTTGAATACATTTAGGTAGTCGAAGACCTCAGAAAAATCAAATGAAGCGAACGAAAGTTCACGCTTTCTTTGTGTTTGTATCTATCTTTTCGAGTGAAAATAAAAAAGACTATGCTCTTCAATTCGTTTGAGTTTGCCGTGTTTCTGCCGATAGTGTTTCTGCTGTATTGGTTTGTGTTCGACTACGCGATTCGACGCTGCCGTCGGCAAGTATTGTGGCAGAACCTGTTCGTGGTGGCAGCGAGTTATGTGTTCTACGGTTGGTGGGATTGGCGTTTCCTGCTATTGATAGCGTTCACCACCCTATGTTCTTTTGCGAGTGGCATCGGGATTGTGAAGGCGAATGGCAGAGGCAAGCGGGCAGTGATGGTGGTGAACATCGTTATCAACCTGTTAATCTTAGGTTTATATAAGTACTACGACTTCTTTGTGGAGTCGTTTGCGCAGATGTTTGGTGTGGATGGCGAACCGCTATTGCTGCATTTGATACTGCCAGTGGGTATCAGTTTCTACACGTTTCAGGCGTTGTCGTATTCGATAGATGTCTATCGTGGGAAGGTGGAGGCGACGCACGATATTGCGGCATTTGCGGCATTTATCAGTTTCTTTCCGTTGTTGGTGGCGGGTCCTATTGAGCGTGCGACGAACCTCTTGCCGCAGTTTCAGCAGAAGCGGCGCTTCGACTATTCGCAGGCGGTAGACGGTATGCGGCAGATACTGTGGGGATTGTTCAAGAAGATTGTGGTGGCTGACAACTGCGCGACTTATGTGGATACGGTGTGGGCTGACTATGGAGCGCAGTCGGGCAGTACGCTGGTGTTGGCGGCGGTGCTGTTCTCGATACAGATCTATGGTGACTTCTCAGGTTATTCAGATATTGCCTTGGGGGCATCGAAACTGTTTGGTATTCAAGCGATGCGCAACTTCAATGTACCGTATTTCTCTCGTGACATAGCGGAGTTTTGGCGTCGTTGGCATATCTCGTTGACGACATGGTTTAGGGATTACGTGTATATCCCGTTGGGTGGTTCACGACCGGTGGTGCCGGAGTCGGTGCCGCATCCGGAAGCTTATAAGAAAGCCGTAATAATCCGCAACACCTTTGTAATCTTTCTGTTATCGGGTTTCTGGCATGGTGCTAATTGGACTTTTGTATTGTGGGGAGCATATCATGCACTACTTTTCATACCGTTGATACTGCTCGGTCGGAATAGGAGATATCGTGATACGGTGGCAGAGGGTCGTGTTTTGCCGAACTTGCGCGAGGTGGGACAGATGGTGGGGACCTTTGCTTTGGCGGCGGTGGGATGGGTCCTTTTCCGTGCTCCGGACATCAGTGCATGCTATCATTATCTTGCAGGGATATGCGATGTTTCGCTTTTCTCGATTCCGTGGTTGATGGTACGTACATTCTATATTCCTTTGTTCTTTGCGATTTTACTAATGCTATTGATTGAATGGTTAAATCGTGGAGAGGAACATAGTTTAGCAAGAGTACCAAGCAATAAGATTCTGCGTGTGCTACTCTATTGGGGGTTATTCTTGTTTATTGTTCTATTTACGGGTCAAAATGAGACCTTTATCTATTTTCAGTTCTGACATGAAACGTTTCTGTATCAAGATATTGCTGTATTTTACGCCTATTATCATTCCGGTACTTATCTTTATGTTCGGCATCTATCCGAATCTCAATGGTAGCGGAGATTTGGGCGCGTTGGGTATGATATCTTTTCCTAAGAACTACATACTGCCTGAGGTAACACTGCATCAGCCAATTGAGGACTGCGTACAACCAAAGATACCTGCAGACAGTGGAGTTTTAGTTATAGGAGATTCCTTTACGAATGGATCACATCGATATAAGTATGTTGATTTTTTGGCTGATTATACTATTACACCTTTTACTCGCTATTTGCCTATTCAATATGGTAGTCCATTTAACCATTTTGTCTATCTATCAAAGACTTGCCATTTGCCTAAAATAGTAATATTGGAAAGTGTAGAGCGCATTTTATGCACAAGAGCGCAAAACATAGATTTTAATCATACGCCTGAGGAGGTGATTGAAAGAAAGAGTGTTGATACAACTCACACGCATGGTAAAGGAAAAGAAAAAGGAGTATTGGAATTGACTCAAGAGTATATAAAAAAGCATCTCGATATTGACAACCCCGTAAAGAAAGGTACATTGAATACCCCTTTGTTCTCATGCGAAGGGCATGAAAATGAGTTGTACTATTACAACGAGGACATTATTCCACATCGTTATGACGATTTAGTGCGAGCCAAAGTAGGACTTGACAGTTTGTTTGCGTATGCAGCAGAATGTGGAGTACATGTGTATGTATTGATAGCAGCAGACAAATACAGTCTATACCAATCGTACTTAACTGATGAACAACATTATAGAAGTATTGTTTTAGATAGTATAGGCTCTTGGTATAAGGACTATCCGTATTTCATAAATTCAAAAGATACACTATCAAAGATGGCGGCTGCAGGTGTGCAGGATATCTATTTCTGCAATGATACCCATTGGAGTCAAGTAGCCGCAAAAGCCGTTGCAGAACAAGTCGCACAACGGATTATGGAAACAGAAGGCGATAGTACGCTATTTCGGTTGCCGTAAATCTAATATGGCATAGTACGGTCAAACGAGCCTTACGGCTCGAACGACACGAGGGCGCTTTGATTTGACAATTT
>CAYNMA010000191.1:0-3120 GCA_964398075.1 uncultured Bacteroides sp.
AGTCTGCCTGAGCGAGTGAAGTCCAGTGGACTGAACAAGAATACCTTGTCGAGCCCTCGTGTCGTTCGGATCGCCAGTCTCATTTGACCATACTCGGTTGGGGACGCGGGCGCCTCGCCCGCGGATAAGATACTGCGCAATGTGGAGACGTGATGCGAAGGCAGGTGCAAAGCACTGAGTCTGCCTGAGCGAGTGAAGTCCAGTGGACTGAACAAGAATACCTTGTCGATCCCTCGTGTCGTTCGGGTCGTCAGACCCGTTTGACAATAACATGCCATCCACCCGTAGAGGTGGTATTGTATACCGTCTCTCAAAAACACGAACTATTTCGCAATCAGTGTTTTATGACAAATTAATGATAACACGACATAGGCGTCCGTTCAAAAGTCAGTTAGCGTATCGGTCAGCAATCTTTTTTAATGGTCCTTTAATGGGCTTTAATGGAGAATATTTTTGAAAATGTAGACCATTAAATGGAATATTTGGCTAATATTTGTCAATATTTGTTCCAATAAATTCCTGATAATGAGTTGTTAAGTTTTTCACCTTAAGTTTTTTATATTTTTTGACCCCGTATTTATGACCAATTCATGTCAATACGCCGCAGGCGTCCGTTAAAGTTAATCAGTCCGTTATCGTATTGTTCCGTTGTCTTTATGATAATTGTTTTTCTTGGATTTTTTATATTTTTAGACCACGTATATTTGACCATTCCTGTCCCGAAAAGGAGAATATTTGATCAATATTTGGCAATATTTGTTCCAAAGTTTATGTTAATCCGTCCTTTAGCCGCAGGCGGTCTTGTGTCTTTTAGCGCAGTGGTCCGTTGTCCTTTTATGACCAATTCATGTCAATACGCCGCAGGCGTCCGTTTAAGTCTTCCGCAGCGGTCTTGTGTCGTCAATCCTACAGCCCTTCACTAAGCGCCGCATAATACTTCCCCGATACAGGTATCGGCTTCACATCCGCTGTATCAAGCTCTGCCACAATAACACCTTCTTTGTCTTTGCGAAGCACCTTCACATGACGGGGATTGACAAAATACGACCGCTGACAACGCACAATACCAAAGCGTTGCACCACCTCCTCGATGGCGCGCATGGAGTTACGCAGAGAAAACTCTTTAACACGCTCATTCTCAATATAATGAATATGAACATAGTTTTCGTCGGCACGGATATACAGCACCGAACCCGCTGCAATAACCAACTTCTGCCGTTGCGTGTTGTCGCAGAACCGAATAAGGTCATCTTCTTTCGCCACCTCTTGCGTCGTGCGTGAAGCATACATCAGCAAGTTGATGATGACAAAAGGGTAGGGAATAGTGGCAATCAACAGAAGCATACATTTTCCTGCCACTAAGAAATAACCGTACTCGCCTCTGTACATCAAGGTCATGTACAACGCCATAAACAGCGTCGTCACCACCCATTCCGCCAAACTCCATAAGATGTAATACACCCACGAGAGATGCAGATGCCGCCTGCATGCGGTCATCGGAATTCTACTGCCACACAGCACCACAAGCAGTATACACGTCAATATCAGCGTGTTAAACACCGTCTTCGTGCCGTCAATCGATAAGAACGATACCATCCATTGCGATTGGTAGATCAGTATGAAACACAAGAAAAACGCAGGCAATGCCAATACGTGCAGCAGCAACGAAGTCAGACTCAAAATGTTTGAAGGTATCTCTTTCATAAGTCGTATTTTTAGTGTCAATATTCGTCAAATTTCGTCAAATTCTCGTCAAATTGCCCGAGTGACTAAATCCATTTTTGGCATATTTCGTCACAAAATAGCCGTTTTAGTCATCATTTACCCTTATTTCGTCAAAAATTATGCCACAGCGTCAAACTTATTTATCCAACTGCAACAATCATCCTACTTTTGCAGCAGAATTTCAAAATAAAGATCTTATGAAGAATGTAGTTGTATTGGGAGATTCCATTTCCCGAGGTATAGTCTTAAAGAACGAAAAGTACACCATCTTAGACGATGGCTTCGTCGATCAATGCGCCAAAGCACTTCATCTCGATGTGCAAAACTTTAGTAAGATGGGGTGCACCATCACGAAAGGTGAGCAGATCCTTGAGCAACATAAAGACGATGTGTCAAAAGCACACCTTACTATATTAGAGTACGGAGGCAACGACTCCGACTTCTTTTGGCGGGATATTGCGACCGCACCCGATGCGCCCCATGCACCGAAAACCGACATCCATCAGTTCCATTCGCTCTATGTCCAACTCATCAACCGTGTGCGTGCCTTAGGCAGCCAACCTGTGCTTTTCAGTCTGCCTTTGATGGATGGACAGCGTTTCTACGATTTCACCACCCGCAACATGTCCACCGAGGAACGCAGTCATGTCTTTCAGTGGCTTGGCGGACAGATTGAACGCATTCGCAACTATCACGATATGTACAATCTCGAAGTGTTCCATATCGCCCGAGAACAAGGTGTGCCTATCGTGGATATCACCTCCCCGTTCTTGTGGAATACCGACTATACGCAGTATCTCTGCGCCGATGGCATCCATCCAAGTGCCGACGGTCACCGCCTCATCGCCTCCACCGTCGAGAGATATTATCAGAGCTCCATGCTGAATGCTTAGTCCTAACTTCGCACCGTAGAGACGGTATTCCTTACCGTCTCTCAAAATTCACGATAATAAAGCCTTTATATTTACGACAATACGCCGCAATCGTCCGCACCGTAGAGACGGTATTCCATACCGTCTCTCAAAATCACGATAATAAAGCCTTTATATTTACAACAATACGCCGCAGGCGTTCGTTTAAGTCGTCTTTTAGCGCAGCGGTCCTGTGTCCGTTGGCGCAGCGATCCGTTGTCTTTTAACGACCAATTAATGATAATACGACGTAGTCGTCCGTTTATAACTTTTTTTTTCACTGCCTCTTGCAAGATCGAAAATAAACCACTACCTTTGCGCCCGCATCTTTGGGTGCAATAGATTTACTTATTGTTTAACTTTTTAACGTCTAAAGAACGGTGTTCGCATCGGATGGATTAGACATTCCGTATGGAAGAAAACAAATCACTCCAGAACTTCGACTGGGATGCTTATGAGAACGGCGCTGCCGCTCAGGGTCAAT
>CAYNMA010000192.1:0-3103 GCA_964398075.1 uncultured Bacteroides sp.
GTTTTAGTTGAATTAGTTTTAGTTGAATTAGTTTTAGTTGATTATTATAAAAAACTCATAGGAGAAAATAAATAAAAATCGCATGTTTTCTTCTCTTGGCGCGTCGGCCTCAAAGACAAACAAGGTATGATGTTTTTTAGCCAAAAAAACAAATAAAAAGGATCATGTAAAGCTTTATGATGTTTACTTACTATTACATGACAATACTTTAATATTTAATAAAAGAAAAATAATTAGTTAAGGTTTTCAACTTTTATAAATTTTACTAAAATCTATAAAACTTTAAATAAATAATAAAAACAAAAATATAAACTAATATCAAATTTAATATGATTTACTATTATAATGATCCTTAAATTGATATTATTTAGTTGTTTAAAACTAAAAATAAAACAAAAACATATATTTTATCATATAATTTTATTTTATGATATTTTAACAACTAAAATACTAAAATAAATAATAACTTTAAATAATAATCAACTAAAATTAAAAAGTTGAAAAAGTAAACTAATTATTTTTCTTTTATTAAATATTAAAGCATGTTTTACGTGTTTTTTACAATTAGGGAAGAAAAACACCGTAGGATAGAGAGATCTACGTTAAAAAATTTTAAAAACTCCTATGTTTTTTTTAAAATAAATACTACAATTTAATAAATTAATTATTAATTATTAATAAAATAAATAATAATAATTTTAAATATTATTTAATTTATTATTAAAATCAACTTAAAAAGATACAACTTTAATATAACTTTTAATGTTTTAAATTAAAATAATATTTTAAATCAATAATTAAGCAAAATATTTTTTTATTTTATTTAGTAAATAAAATAAACAAAAAAAAACATACTTTAATAATCATTTATCTAAATTTTACAACTTTATAAAAACTTTTAAGAAAAATAATAAAATATATATAATAATAGGAAATTGAAAATCTATTCTGTCAAAGTTTTTAATCTTAAAAAAGGATTTTAAAACAATCAGTCATTTTTATTTATTTTCTCCTATGTATGTTTTTTATAAAAATTAATTAAATCAAACATTATACTAAAACTAATTCAACTAAAACTTCAGCATTAATAAAGCAAATACTTAAAATAAATCAAAAATAACATATTTTTTAAAGTTAATATCTTTATTATTATCTTAAAAAAATAATTCTAGTAAATTTAATTCAATAAATTTTTTATCAAAAATAAATAAAAAAATTAAAATCAATAATAAAAACTTAAAAACCCATAGGAGAAAATAAATAAATATGAAGTATTGTTGTCGTACAATGAAACGAATAACCGAACACTATAATTAATCACAGATTAACTTATAATGCCTTATGGTGTTATCTCCCACCTTTTTTTTCAGATGTTAGGTTCATCCTCTTTTTTTACGTGGTAAGGTCACGAGTTAATTTATAGCTTAACAACACTACTTATAAAATTAGGTTTGCAGCTTTGTGCCTAAACTAATTCTACGAACCTTAGGACTTAAATCTAGTAGTCTAAGATTAGTTTTTCTCCCTCCACCATCAAGAAAAAACTTTAAAACTTTAATTTTCCATCACCCTTCAAAAGAGGATCAATGCGTCTTGTTTGACGATCAGTTTAGAAGATACTGATAAACTTAACTATAACGATATTTAACATAGTCTTTACCGGGCTTTTTGTTCGTGTTTTCCATCACGTACTTTAATATTTAATAAAAGAAAAATAATTAAACAGTCCATTCAATTTTTAAATAAAATTAACCATTATAAGAGAAAAATCACAAAACATTATAAAAATAAAAAATAATATTTTAAATATTATTTAATTTACTATTAAAATCAACTTAAAACTATACAACTTTAATATAACTTTTAATGTTTTAAATTAAAATAATATTTTAAATCAAATTATAAAGCAAAATATTTTTTATTTTATTTACTAAATAAAATAAACAAAAAAACAAAATATGCCAAAACTAAATTTTAATTACAAAAACATGCCATAGGAGAAAATCATAAATAAAGTAGCATACGCTGTAATACATCGGTGGAGGCCGGTGTACTACAACGTACACCGGTTATTATATTATTTTTATTTTTTTTTTTTTTGTTTTTTTTAAAATTGGCCTTTTTGTTTTTTGTTTTTTTTCTTTTATACTTTTTAGTTTTGTTGTTTTGTATTTTTTGGGCCTAGTCCTTCCATACCTCCATATGAAAGAACCACTTTAATATTTAATAAAAGAAAAATAATTAGTTTAGGTTTTCAACTTTTTAGTTTTAGTTGAATTAGTTTTAGTTGATTTTATAAAATATTCATAGGAGAAAATAAATAAAAATCGCATGTTTTCTTCTCTTGGCGCGTCGGCCTCAAAGACAAACAAGGTATGATGTTTTTTAGCCAAAAAAACAAATAAAAAGGATCATGTAAAGCTTTATGATGTTTACTTACTATTACATGACAATACTTTAATATTTAATAAAAGAAAAATAATTAATGTAGGTTTTCAACTTTTATAAATTTTACTAAAATCCATAAACTTTAAATAAATAATAAAAACAAAAATATAAACTAATATTAAATTTAATATGATTTACTATTATAATGATCCTTAAATTGATATTATTTAGTTGTTTAAAACTAAAAATAAAACAAAAACATATATTTTATCATATAATTTTATTTTATGATATTTTAACAACTAAAATACTAAAATAAATAATAACTTTAAATAATAATCAACTAAAATTAAAAAGTTGAAAAAGTAAACTAATTATTTTTCTTTTATTAAATATTAAAGCAGAGTTAAGGTTAAGTGACACCTTTAGAAAAAGACCACAAAGTTAAAAGACACTTTTCAACAGAAATTAAAAGGTTAAGTGACACCTTTATAAAAATTTATAAAAAGACAACCGCTAAGTTTCTAACAACGACAGAAAATAATGATGAACGGAACATTTTTAAAAAATGTGGTTGTTAAACCAAAAAATTAACAAAGGTATCCTGAAACCTAAATTTATCCTGAGCAATTAGTATAAATTTAAATATCAATCAAGTTTATTTATTTTCTCCTATGAATGATTTAAAAAGATATCATTTAATTAAAATAATATT
>CAYNMA010000193.1:0-3076 GCA_964398075.1 uncultured Bacteroides sp.
ATACTGCGTTCAATGAGTCGCGTGTCATAATAGCACAGCGTCAGCGTCTCGAACTCGTAATACGTCTCTCCCGTACTGCGCACACCCATATCTGCCGTCTCACGCACTGTGATGAGGTTCTCAATACGGATACCATACTCATTGGCACGATAGATACCTGGCTCGTCAGAGCATATATTCCCCACCTGCAGTGGATTCGGGTTATTATCGGTGCGGATATTCTGCGGACCTTCGTGGCAACCCATGAAATGTCCAACGCCATGACCCGTGCCATGACCGTAAGTGATACCCTCTGCCCACATATACTGGTGCGCCAACACGTCCAACTGATTACCACGAGTCCCCTTCGGGAAACGAGCCGTAGCCAAGGCGATATGCCCTTTCAGCACCAACGTATAGTCATGTTTCAACGCAGCAGGAATAGCCTTCTCATCGCCTACCCACACCGTACGAGTGATATCTGTCGTGCCGTCCAAGTATTGTCCTCCCGAGTCCAACAGCAACACGCCGTTACCTTCAATCTTTGCACACGCATCCGGTTCAGCATGATAATGCACAATAGCGCCATTGCCGTTCCAACCGGCAATAGTGCCGAAACTCTCATCGGTAAAATGCTTACCTTGGGCACGCAGTTCGTGCAACTTATCCGCCAGGGTTATCTCCGTCTGCGGAGTCTTCAGTGCATCCAGTTCCAACCAACAGAAGAACCGAGTCAGAGCCACAGCATCCTCACGCATAGCGATACGCTCACCTGCCAACTCTACCGCATTCTTCACACTCTGCATCTTCAGCACCGGACTTGGCGTCACATTCACACGGCGCACCTCACTGTTGATAGCCTCATACAATGCCTCATTCACCTTGCTGCCATCCAGCAGCACAGCCTCTGCCTGCAAGCCATGAAGGTACTCAAACACATCATCATACCCTCTGACTGTCACACCGATACACTGCAGATACGCACTTCCGGCAGCGTCTAACTTACTCGACTCAACGAACAATGTACAACGACTCTCTTCTACCACCAGATACGATATCAAGCACGGCGTATACTCCACGTCCTTACCTCGTATATTCAGCAGCCATGCAATCTCATCGAGTGCCGATATCACCATAGCCTGACAGTGCTTTTGTGCCAAAGCCTCACGCGTGCGATGCAGTTTACTCTCCACACTCTCTCCCGCATACTTCTCCTCATACTCGTACAATGTCGAGGTAGGGATAGCAGGTCTATTCTCGATCCACAACGGCTTAATCAGGTCTATCGACTTCAGTCCAAGACCACCTTCCTGCAGAGCAGCCTGCAACGATGCATAACCATTCACGCTATACATCTCCGGATTAACGCCCACCATGCCGTGGATATGATCACACAGCCACGACTCAATCGTCGGACAGTCCACATCACTCTCACGCATCAACCCAACGGTGCTACCAGCCAACTCAGCCTCTGCCTGCAGGTAATAACGACTATCTGTCCACAGCAACGCCTCTTTCAGCGTCACCACAGCCGTACCTGTCTCGCCAAGAAAACCGGTAATCCACGACATCTCCATCCAATGGGGTGCCATATATTCACTCGCATGCGGGTCGGTACCTGGCACGATATAAGCCGTCAAACCATTCTTCTCCATCAGCGCACGCAACGCTGCCAATCTCTCAATAATACTCATAACCTATATGATTAAACCATAAACCTTTTCAACCAATTCAACAACGCCTAAACTAATAAACTGATAAACTAATAAACCACTACTTCACTGCCTTAAAACTCATATCCAGACTCTTCACCGAGTGCGTCAATGCGCCCACACTCACGAAGTCTACACCGCACAGCGCATAGTCACGGATAGTGTCAATAGTGATTCCCCCACTCGACTCAATCTCTATATGTCGGCCATTCTCCTGCTCCCACTGACGGATAATAGCCACAGCCCCGCGGGTACGCTCCGGCGTGAAATTATCCAACATGATACGGTCGGGTATATTTGTTGCCAAAGCCTCCCGTATCTCATCCTCATTACGAGTCTCAATCTCTATCCGCAGGTCCTTGTTCTTCTCCTTGCAGTAGTCACGAGCACGCGTCAACGCAGCCGTGATGCCGCCGGCAAAATCCACATGATTATCCTTCAAGAGTATCATATCGAACAGCCCGATACGGTGGTTCATGCCGCCACCAATACGTACTGCCTCTTTCTCCAGGTAACGCAGACCCGGCGTCGTCTTACGAGTATCCAGCACATGACAACCCGTATCCGCAATCAGACTCTGATAGCGGTGTGCCGTCGTGGCTATTCCGCTCATACGCTGCATGATATTGAGCATAGTACGCTCCACCTGAAGCAGCGATAATATCCGTCCGTAAACCCGAAAGGCGATATCGCCACGATGCACTTCTGCACCATCTTGTAGTAGGACTTCCATACGAAGGTCTTTGTCGAAATGATGGCATACCACTTCGGCTACTGCCACACCTGCTAAGATACCATCTTCTTTGATGATCAATTGACTACAACCTGTAGCGTCGGCAGGGATACACGATAGCGAAGTATGGTCGCCATCACGGATATCTTCTTCAAACCACAAGTCGATAAGTCTCTCTAATTCTTCACGTTTCATATCTATGTATTATTTTGTTTCTATTTGAATAACTTGGTCAATACGCACCCTACTTCACCGCATGCAAAAGTAGTATATTTTCTGCGTTACTCCAAATATTAGGACACGGCAATAGTACAACCGCAATTGCACAATTGTACATTGTCAGATCGTCAATTTTTATGCAAAGATAATACAGAAACGCCCGTTTTGCAACTAGTGCTTTCAATAAAATTTTCAGAAGTCATTGATAGCTCTCGATAAAACAAGGCTAACGCATTGAAATACAGAAGTATTCTACAAGTAATTATAATCAAGAAAAAAGAAGTCCATATAAGGGATGTTCTAAAAATTCCACGTTTCGTTATTTTGTGTCTAATTGGGATGTTTCTCCACTTTTAGAGTGCTTTGTGTTTTTTATTCGTATCTGCTTGCCTTTCACTCAGTCACAATGCTCGCATTGCTCCTTCGTTCAAGC
>CAYNMA010000194.1:0-3030 GCA_964398075.1 uncultured Bacteroides sp.
CCATGTAATATTTGAACCCTATTTGATAATATTTGTTCCAACCCTCTTGTTGATAGATGTCGCTAACGAGCTGATGATTGTATCTGGCTATCTTTGCCCCGAGCCTTATATCTCTACTCTCATCGCTCGTTCCACAATATCATCCATGTCGTAGTACTTATACTCCGCCAGCCTCCCCCCGAATACCACATCCTTCTCCTTCCCTGCAAGAGCCGCATACTCCGCATACAGTGCCGAGTTACGACCATCATTCACCGGATAATACGGCTCCATACCAGGCTTCCACTCCGTCGAGTACTCCCTCGACACCACCGTCTGCGGGTTCTGATACACCTCCGCACCAAAGACATTGAAGTGCTTATGCTCTATCACACGCGTATAAGGCACCGCCGCATCCGTATAGTTGATCACTGCATTACCCTGATAATTAGCCATATCCAACACCTCTGTCTCAAAACGCACCGTCCGATACTCCAGATGACCCAACGAGTAATCGAAATACGCATCAATCGAACCCGTATACACCACCTTCTCCGCCAACGCATTGAGTGCCGCACGGTCAGCCAAGTAATCGGTATTCAACCGCACCTCACACCCCTCAAGTAGCCTGTTGATGAGCCTATTATATCCCCCCACAGGAATACCCTGATACGGGTCATTGAAGTAGTTGTTATCGAACACCAACCGCACCGGCAGACGACGAATGATGAACGCCGGCAGTTCCGTACAAGACCGACCCCACTGTTTCTCGGTATAACCCTTGATGAGCCGCTCGTATATATCACGCCCCACGAGCGACAACGCCTGCTCTTCGAGGTTCTGTGGCTCACGCCCATCCAATGCCGCCACCGCCGCTGCACGCTGCTCATCTATCTTTGCCTGCGCCTCTTCGGGAGTAACCACACCCCACATCTGCGAGAACGTGTTCATATTAAACGGCAAGTTATACAGTCGCCCCTTGTAGTTCGCCACCGGACAATTGGTGTAACGATTGAACTCTACCAGTGAATTGACAAACTGCCACACCTCCCGATTATCGGTATGAAAGATATGCGCACCGTACTTATGTACCGGAATACCCGCCACATCCTCGCAATACACATTGCCGCCCACATGCGACCGCTTATCCACTACCAACACACGCCTACCGGACTTCCTCGCCCGATAAGCCACTACCGCCCCAAACATCCCCGCCCCAACAATCAAATAATCATACTGTTTCATAACATTAAAATAATAATTCTGGGTTAGTACGGAAAAATAAATCTAAGTCTAATCCTCCTGTCCCTATAACGAGTGATTTCGCATTAGGAAAGTGCTTCTTGAAAGCAGACAACCCATTCCCTGCAGTCCGCCTTCCGCTCTTGACCTCTAAGCCCAATACTTCCGTATCACGCACAAGAACATAATCCACCTCATCATTGCCGTCTCGCCAATAAAAGACTTGGTACTCTCCATCAGGCGCACCATTAAGCAGATGTGCTCCTACAGCACTCTCCACCCATCTGCCCCAGCGTTGCCTATCCACATATATCGTACTGAAAGCATTGGTCTGCGAAGCCGATTGTAGTGCAGTATTATACACCTGAAACTTAGGGATAGAACGATATCGGCGTATCTTGTCTGGCGAGTATTGTCTCAATCCTCCGAGTAAATCGGCTTGGTCAAGAATAGTAAGATAGTTAGCCATCGTGGTCGTGTTCCCCACATCCTGCAGTTGCCCAATAAGTTTATTGAAAGACACTATCTCCGCACTATAACTTGATCCTAACTCAAACAACCGTCTCATGAGTTCGGGTTTAAGGATATGTTTGGTCATGAGTACATCTTTCTCAATAGAAGGCGTGATGATGGTACGCTGCATATAGTTACGCCATCGCTTCTCGTTCTTTATTAATGCTGCAGTACCTGGATAACCACCAAAAAAGATATACTGCTCCAAGGTGAAACCGAACGCCTCTTTCATCTCGCTATACGACCAGTGCGGAACATGGATGAGTTCAAACCGCCCCATCAAACTCTCGGTGAGACCATCTTGTATTAGCAGTCGACTACTACCTAATAGCACCACTTTGATGTTGCGTTGCGAGCGAGTATCCGCATCCCATTCCCGTTTTACCATCTCGCTCCAGTTGGTTAGACGTTGTATCTCATCAATGATAAGTACATATTCAGTGAGACGATTCAAATCCATCGTCTTACGAACGGCTTCCCATTGGTCGGCAATCCACTCTATATTATCAGGGGCAACCATGTCGGTAGAGATACTACTGAATGGCACCATCAACTGCTGAGTCAATTGTGTGATAAGCGTCGTTTTCCCTATCTGACGAGGACCCGCCAATACCTGTATAAACCTACGAGGCTCAGCTAAACGCTCTTGTAAAATGTTTAGTTGTGGACGAATTATCATATCTTATTCATAATAAATTCTCAATCTACCTGCCAAAAATTCTCAATCTAACAAACGAAAATTCTCAATCCGTTGAAGAAAAATTCTCAATCTCAACGCTAAAAATTCTCAATCTACTAACCAAAAATTCTCAATCTATAATCCTATAATATTGATATAGAGCTATATGTGCAATATTGTTCTATTGCGATTGCAAAGGTACAACTTTTATTTGAATTATGCAAATCCACAATGCAATTACAACCCGTTATAAGGAACGACATGTTGAGGTCAATGTATATGCCAAGGGAATACAGAAACTTGCCAATGGCATCTTGTAGAAAGCTCTTATTTCGATAAATTACATGTTTTCGAGCATCAAACTTCGATAAATTACATAGATTTGAGCTGTACACTTCGATAACTTGCAATAAAAATCTCCGATTCTTATGCAGAAAATCTGCAATTCTACTCCGAGAAATCTTCAAATCTCCATCCGAAAATCTGCGATTCTCCTCCTAAAAATTCTCAATCTACAAATCTATACTATTGATATAGAATTAAATACACCACATTATCTCTATCTCGCTTTCATTCAACTAACAAAATAAGAAACTCATACCATTGTATGCAAAAAC
>CAYNMA010000195.1:0-3029 GCA_964398075.1 uncultured Bacteroides sp.
TGCCGCCATAATCAAGTCCATCAAGCACATATTGACAGGCTTTCCAATCTTCTTCGTCTAATTTGATTTCAAGCACTTCAAGTGCTTTAGCTTCCATAGAAGCAAAGCGTTCCTTATTACGCTTATGGTATTCTTCCATAAACTCTGGATTTGTGCGATAACTCCAGAAGGTAGTAGGATGAATATTAGCCTTCTCCGCTATCTCATTATAATTAAGAAGAGGATTAGCAAGCCATGTTTCTAATGCCGCAGTCATACTCTTAGTCCATTTCTTAGGTAGCGTTGCCATTCTTACACACCCCCATGCTTTCTCGTATTTGTTTGATAGCCCGCAAGAAGTCGTGAATAGCTATTTGCGGGTTCTGTCCTTTGAATTGTTTCACTGCGCTATCAACTCCCGAACATTGCGGGAATACCATATAGCAAGTGTTAGTTTCATCGTCTAATCGTATTGCGGGAATTAGGTTGGTTGTTGCCATCACATAGGCCGCAAGATTTATAGAATACATTCGTTTATCTGTCATGAAGTTTTTCCCCCAGTTCTACTGCTAAAAAGCATATTAGTAAGCCAATCCATAGCGGCCTTAAGCCTATAAGTAAGGCAGCACCCAGTAGAAAGGCCCAAATCTTTTCAAATGTTGTCATAGTAATTACCCCCTTTATATGTGTAGTTGATAGTAGGTAGGAAGAGTAAGTAAAGCCGCCACAGGCACTAAATAACCTGCGGCATTATTGCTGCGGGCACATCGGTAAGTATTGGCCGCAACCAGTTCTCGCAAATCTGCCATAGATACTATGTGTGCTATGCGGCTTTGCTCTTGAAGAAAAGCTATGTGTTCTGCTTGGCAGAAGTAAAACCAGCCCTTGTAGTTGTGGGCCGCATTGGTAGTGTTGTAGGTTTCTATGAATAGGTTGCCTGTTTGTTCACTGCGTATATCGTTCTTGATTTCAAGTGTGGTAGATTGGTTGTCCTTAGTCACCTGTATGTCTATGTCGTTATAGGCCGCTTGGCGGTTGGCGGTTAGGTTTGTGATTGTGTGGCCCTTTGCCGCCAAAGCCTTGATTATGAGGTTCTCTCCCCTCTTTCCATCTGCTAAATCGTCAAAGAAATCTCCCTTCATTATGTAGTTCACTACTCCTTATATGTTTTATTCCCATATAAGAAGTAGCGGCACTACATAGAATAATGAGGTTTATGCGGAATTATTTTTTTGAATTAGTAGCGTTCACGCAAGATTGCTTCCATATCAATTAGGCGGCTTGCGGCCCCATCTTTGGTTTCTTTGGGTTTACGTTCTTCACGCTTGGCCCGCATAGCTTCAACTTCTGCTTTGCGGGCTTCCAGTAGAGCAACACACTTATCTATGATGGATTTTTGAACTTCTGCGTAGTTTGGATTTGGTTCACGCTTGTTCCATTTGTAGATTATGTCTTCGGGAAACTTGATGTCTTTTAGCGGCTTGTAGGCTATAAAGTATTGTTCTTTCTTTTTATCGTAATCCCAGTATGCGGCCTTTGGTTCGCCCGCTTGCCACAATTCTTCCAGTAGAAGTTCCCAATTACAGTCGCAGCATTCAAAGTCACGGTGGATTTTCATTCGCAGGTTCTTGTAGTTGTGGCTGTGTGAACCGTAGATAGCGGTTTCATAGTAGCGTTCTTCTGGTAGAAGATGTTGTTCATTGGCGGCAAAAAGCTGTTGCCGAATGTTAGTCTTTACCTTCATAGATGGGTTGTAGCCCTCTGGTAGAGTAGGTTTGGCCGCAGGTGCGGGTTGGGTTGCTTTGAAATTGTTTTCGTTAGTCCACATAGTTTCAATGGGTTGTTTCCTTGAATAATTTGCCATAATAGTTTCCTCCTTAAATGTGCTATCAGTCTCAAATTGAGACTGCGGCAGTCGGTAATGTAGGGTATATACCAGCTTGTAGTTTACTTGTGTCTTGATTGGTATCAAAATAGATTCTTAAAAGAAAGAGAAAATAAGTTGCGGGCAAAGGTTATGCGGTTTCTCCTTGTTCCCATATATCATCTGCGGCTTCTTTATTATTTCCTACTCTCTTTAATACTTCATCATAGGTAAGAGTAAGTTCTTCACCTGTTGAGGGATTAGTAAAAGTGCGCTTTTCTTCTTTAAATAAGGCATTTGTGGCGGCTGATGTAGTAGCGGGAAAAGTGCTGTTCGCTATTGGTGAACCTTCCCATAATTCATCTGTGGCAGCTTTATCTCCACAAAGTGCGGCTAAAAGCTGCTTGTAGGTAAGTGCTTCATCTTCACCAGTATCATTATTAAGAAATATTCGTCTTTCTTCTACTTGTGAAAATAATGGTTTGAAAGGTTCGGCTGTGAAGGTGAACTTATTACTACCTGTCTGTGTAATGTAGCCTTTTTCTTTTAGTTCCTCAAAAGCCCTATAGTATTGAGATTTACATAAACCAGTTGAGTTTGCGAATGCTTGCTGACTTAACCAGAACTCCCAACCTTCTTTATTAGAGTAGAGATAAAGCCAAAGTGTAAATCCCGATTTCTTTAGGTTACTTAGTGCGGCAAAAGCCACATCATTTCTTATCATCACAAAGTTACCTTCCATTCCCTTCTGTGGTTCATTCTTTGAACCGATAGTTATTTTTCTTTGATTAGCATAGCTTTCCATAATTGGTTCCTCCTTGTTTTTAAACTCCTTTTCTGTAGGCACTTTGCGCCGCAAGCGGGCGTTAGCCCGCGCAGCGAAGGCGCAAAGTGTCCTACAGAGTTATATATAATAAGCTGTCCCTTTTTAGGGAGCTTATTATATCTCTTATGTGAGATATATTTATTATTTTTCTCCCTTCAAAATGAGTATACAATTTCCTCAATTTGGGTAGAGGGATTTCTCAAAATGGGTAGAAGTTGTCTCAAAATGAGACAGTCTCAAATTGGGTATACCCAAAATGGGTAGAAAGTCTCAAAATGGGTAGAAGTTGTCTCAAAATGAGACTCACCACCTAAAAAAAATAGTGTTCCTTCATCCTTACATAACTATTATACCATAATT
>CAYNMA010000196.1:0-2988 GCA_964398075.1 uncultured Bacteroides sp.
ACTACGATTGTGGAGACGACACGCCCCCGCGTCGTTCGAGCCGCAAGGCTCGTTTGTGTCAATCTTACAGGTTAATCTTGTTAATGTCAACACGCCGCAGGCGTCCGTTTATGCCTTTTGATTCCCTTGCCCAAATCGGCAATTCTAAAAATCACAACCTTATTTCTAAAAAAAACAAAGCACAAAACCGTAACCCAATCTCTATCGAAGGGATGTCGAAGAGATATCGAAGGGATAAAGAAAGGATAACCAACCCTCCAACCCACAAACACCCACCTCATCAACCCCCAGAAGTACCCAATTTCCACCCAAATCCATTAACAATCATCATCCAAACCTAAATATCCAACTCACGTTATAAAAACTTCCACCGTGCAACCAATTAAAAATTAAAAATCACCCAACACCCTCTTTTGTTTTTCCACAAAAGTTCCGTACCTTTGCAATTCCTAAATAAAAGAACAACAAACATGACCATAGCAGTAGCAGGAACAGGATATGTCGGACTATCAATAGCCACCTTACTCGCGCAGCACAACCATGTGCTCGCCGTCGACATCATACCCGACAAAGTGAACAAGATCAACCATCGTATCTCCCCCATACAAGACGAATACATCGAGCGATACCTTGCTGAGAAACCGCTCGATCTCACCGCTACGCTCGACGCACAAGCCGCTTATCGTCAAGCCGACTTCGTCGTCATCGCAGCCCCAACCAACTACGACAGTCAGAAGAACTACTTCGACACCTCTGCCGTCGAGACCGTCATTCGCCTCGTCATGGAATGTAACCCCAACGCCATCATGGTCATTAAATCGACCATACCCGTGGGCTACACCGAGAGTATCCGCCAGAAGACCGGCAGCCGTAACATCCTCTTCTCGCCCGAGTTCCTGCGTGAGTCCAAGGCACTCTACGACAACCTCTACCCCTCCCGTATCATTGTCGGCACCGACCCCACCGATGCCCATCTCGTTAAGGCTGCCCACACCTTTGCACATCTCCTACAAGAAGGCGCTATCAAAGAGAACATCGATACGCTCTTCATGGGCTTCACCGAGGCAGAAGCGGTCAAACTCTTTGCCAACACCTACCTCGCCCTGCGCGTCAGTTTCTTCAATGAACTCGATACCTATGCCGAGATGAAAGGCCTCAGCACACAAGACATCATCAATGGTGTCTGCCTCGACCCACGTATCGGCACACACTATAACAATCCGTCCTTTGGTTACGGCGGCTACTGCCTACCGAAAGACACCAAGCAGTTACTCGCTAACTATCAAGATGTTCCCGAGAACCTCATCGAGGCTATCGTCGAGAGCAACCGTACCCGCAAGGACTTCATAGCCGACCGTGTACTATCCAAAGCCGGTTACTACGATTACTATAACAATGGCTCCTACGATGCCAAAGAGGAGCACCCTTGTACCATTGGCGTCTATCGACTGACCATGAAGTCCAACTCCGACAACTTCCGCCAGTCGTCTATCCAAGGCATCATGAAGCGTGTCAAAGCCAAAGGTGCACAGGTCATCATCTACGAGCCTACCCTCGAGGACGGTACTACCTTCTTCGGTTCTTTGGTGGTCAACGACTTAGACAAGTTCAAACAACAGTCCCAAGCCATCATAGCCAACCGTTATGACCCCGCCCTCGACGACGTCCAACCCAAAGTCTACACCCGCGACATCTTCCGCCGCGACTAAACGAAACAACAACAACGACTCCAGCAACACCAGAATGGCCGAGAATACTATCATATCAAATAAGCAAGTCGAAAACGCATTAGTTACTCTGCGCGAACAGCAAGTCATCCTTGATGTTGATGTCGCACGCATGTATGGCGTTGAGACAAAGCGTATTAATGAAGCCGTAAAAAACAATCCTGACAAGTTTCCCTTAGGGTATGTATTTGAAATGACAAAGGATGAAGTGGCTACTTTGCGGTCGAAATTTTCGACCACAAATGTCAGTACGAAGTCTCGTGTACAGCCTAAAGCATTCACAGAAAAAGGATTATATATGTTGGCTACCATACTTAAAAGCCCGCAAGCCACTGCAACTACCATCGCTATTATAGAAACATTTGCCAAGGTGCGAGAGTTAGGACAAACTGTCAATGCCCTATCACAGACCAAAGATGAATTTGCGCAGAAGTCTCTAATGGAGAAAGGTGGGGAACTAATGTCTACTCTACTTGAATCCAACATGGAAGTAACCGAACACGAGACGGAGATAGAACTCAATTTTGCTGTCCTCAAACTCAAACACACCATCCGCCGTAAAAAGAAATAAGCTCAAACATAATCCACTCTCAACTGCTCTAAACACTAAACTCTCAACGCTAAACTAAAAAGGAGCTCTCAACACTAAACTAAGAATGTCTCTCATCGACCGCATACTCAACCGTCTCAACCTCTCGGACACCAAGAAAAAGGTAGTCCGTAACTTAGCGTGGGCGGTTACCGGCAAGGTCATCACCCTGCTCGGCAGTCTGTTGGTCGGTATCTTTGTGGCACGCTACCTCGGACCGGAGCAGTACGGACTGATGAGTTATGTCACGAGTTTCGTCGCTCTCTTCCAAGTCTTTGCCTCTTTCGGGTTAGACAATATCGAGATACGCGAGGAAGCCAAGTGCGAAGGACAAGGCTACGAGAAACGCATTCCATCGCCCGAATGCAATACCATCCTCGGTACGGCCTTCACGCTCAAACTCATCTTTGCTGCCATCACCATGGTGCTTGTCATCGCCACAGCATGGATATTCGAAGCCGACACCTTCACCAAATGGATGATAACGCTCTACTCGTTCAGCATGATTATGCAGACCTTCGGTGTCATCCGCAACTACTTCACCTCTATTGTGTGGAACGAGTATATCGTCAAGACCGAGATCAGCCGTACCATCATCGGTGCCGCAATCAAGGTTGTCCTCTTGCTCTTACATGCCCCACTCGTATGGTTCATTGCCGCCACCCTCTTCGA
>CAYNMA010000197.1:0-2949 GCA_964398075.1 uncultured Bacteroides sp.
TGTATGTTAATTGTTAATTATTAATTGTTAATTGCGCCCCGTGTCGTTCGGGTCGTAAGACCCGTTTGACCATACCACGTATGTTAATTGTTAATTGTTAATTGTTAATTGTTAATTGTTAATTGTTAATTACCCGCCCCCAACTTCTCGCACACCATCGGTACTCCCACGCTTGCTTTCTCCCGAATAGGGATAAGGTCGCAGTACGGCGATGCCGTTGGTGCTTTCGGGTCGACCATATACACCGGCACACCCCGTTTCACATACTCCAGCAACGATGCTGCCGGATAGACCGCAAGCGATGTACCCACCACGATAAAGACCTCCGCTTCACGAACCATCTCTACCGCCGTGGGGAAGTTAGGCACGCCCTCGCCAAAGAACACGATGAAAGGACGCAACAGACTCCCGTCCGGATGACGAGCATCCAATGGTTGTTCCCAACCCTCGATAGGCACGGTAGCGGTCTCGTCGATCGAACTACGCAACTTCATCAACTCCCCATGCAAGTGCAGCACCTTCGTGCTACCGGCACGCTCATGAAGGTCATCCACGTTCTGCGTGATGATCTGCACATCATGATACTGCTCCAATGCTGCCAACGCCTTATGCGCTGCATTAGGCTGAGCCTCCATCGTTGCACGACGACGCTCGTTGTAGAAGTTCACCACCAGTTTTCTGTTATGCTCCAACGCTCCCGCTGTGCACACATCCTCCACACGGTAGTTCTCCCACAGCCCGTCCGAGTCACGGAAAGTGCTCAACCCACTCTCTGCCGAGATACCGGCACCCGTAAATACTACTATCTTCATGATTGAATATTATTAATGACTTGTTGCCGCACATCCTCAATCAGCACATTTCGGTCCTCTTCCGGATAAGCCGACACATCGATAGGCTTACCCACCGTCATCTTCACTCTGTGCCACTTGGCATAGAAGCGAGTACGAGGCATCACCTCATAGCAACCCGACAGCGAGATAGGCACAATAGGTAAGTTCAAGTCGGTAGCAATAGAGAATGCCCCACGCTTAAAACGACCCACCTCACCCGTCAGCGTACGCGTACCCTCTGGGAAGATCACCACACACACTCCGTCTTTCACTATCCGCTCTGCCTCTGCGATACTACGCATCGACGCCATCTTATTACTCCTATCGATATAAATATGCCCTGCCGCTTTGCATGCCGCTCCTACCAACGGCACCTTACGCAACTCTTTCTTCATGATCCACTTGAAGATAACCGGCAACCAACCGTAGATAACAAACACATCTGTCATACTCTGATGATTGCTTACGAACACATACGAGGTCTTTGGTTGGATATTCTCTAACCCCTCTACTTCAACAGGGAGAAACAATAACCTACAGAAACTGCGAGCCCAGAACTGCTGCAACTTATGCAGCCACTCTGCGTTCTTCCAAGGAATAGCCGCCATCGTCACCACTGCCGTCAAGATAGTCAAGACGATAAAGATAGGCAACGCAATAAGATACTGATAGATGATATATAGAACCTGCAACATACTACTTTCTTTATTTACTGCTATGCGTCATGAAACCTCTATATAGTGCGCACAATCGGCGTATCTCCTCCCACGTCTCCTCCGGCAGTTTCGTACCCACTACCTCTACCACACGCCCTGCTGCCAAGGTGCCTATCTCGGCACAACGACGGATATCGAAACCGTCCGACAGACCCAATAAGAACCCTGCGGCATAGAAATCGCCTGCACCGGTCGAGTCTAAGCAACGAGACGCTACCGCACCGATATGATACATCTCATCACCACACTGCACATACGACCCGCGTTTACCTACCTTTACCACGGCTATGTCGCACTGCTTGGAGATATACTCCACCGCCTGCTCTGGCATCAAGTGAGTATAAGCATAACTCTCGTCCTCATTAGCAAACACTATATCGACATAGTCACGAATCAATGTCTCTAAGAAATCGTGGTTCTCGTTCACCACATTATAACTGGCTAAGTCGATCGACACCACCAGCCCCATCTCTTTTGCCATCGTGATAGCCTTCTCTATCAACGCATGGTTCTGCACCATATAACCTTCTATATGAAATATGTCATATCCATGGAACGCTTCCTTATGAATATCCTCAGCCACGAGGTCCGACGACGCACCCAAATAGGTACAGAAAGTGCGCTCCCCGTCTGGAGTAATCAGCACCGTACAATATCCCGACATCAACGCCGACGGTAGTAACATAGGCTTGACCCCATTCTTCAACATATCGTTGCGGTAGAACTCGCCCACCTCATCGTTGCCTAACTTACCAATAAAAGCAGCCTTACTACCCAACAACGCCAACGCATTGATCGTGTTCGACGCACTTCCACCTGCCACCATGGTCTTTCTTACCCGCTCAAAACGACGCTGAACGGCTATCGCCGTGTCAAAATTGATTAGGTTCATGCTTCCTTTAGGTAAATTCAATGCTGCTACATCTTCATCACTGACTTGTAACAATATATCAGTCAGCGCATTACCTAAGCCGATTACTTTTTTCATAGAGAGAGAGTTATTTTTTTTGCAAATTTTTTGCAAAGGTATTGTTTTTTCCGCAAATAACCTCTACCTTTGCAACGCAATTTTCGAGGGGACGGAACTTAACGCAGCAGGAGGGGTTAATTACTGCTTTGAGAACGTCTTCGATAGAAAATTTGCAATGCTTCCTTAGCTCAGTCGGTTAGAGCATCTGACTGTTAATCAGGGGGTCCTAGGTTCAAGTCCTAGAGGGAGCGCATAGTTGTTTCATATTTTTGGAAGACGCAGCAAGTATTTACTTGTTGTGTCTTTTTTATTGCCAATGACAAATGACTGTCTCCTTGCCACTGTGTGGCAGAGAAAAGCTCTCAATAGTCAAACCGTCATGACGCTATAGCCGTCCGTTCAAAACTATTGATGCGTCTACCCTGTATTT
>CAYNMA010000198.1:0-2926 GCA_964398075.1 uncultured Bacteroides sp.
AAGACCTACAAACAGTTGGCTTTTAGTGATGAGGTATTACGAAACCTTATTACAAACAAAGCTGACAAAACAGCAATTCCAACAAAGACAAGCGCACTTACTAATGATAGCGGATTTATTACAAGTAGTGGCAGCATTTCTGGCTCTGCGGGGTCTGCCGCGAAATGGAGTTCCGCGCGTGACCTCACAATTGGAAATAAAACACAATCAATTGATGGGTCAGCAAATGTATCTTATTCACTTAGCGACATTGGCGCGGCAGCAACAAGTCATACTCACACAATTGCAAATGTGACAGACTTACAAACTACTTTAAATGGTAAAGCATCGAGTAGCCACACTCACACAATTACAAACGTAACAAATTTACAAACCACTCTTGACGGAAAGCAAGCAACCGTAACAGGTGCAGCAACAACCATTACATCCAGCGACCTCACAGCTAATCGTGCATTGATTGCCGATTCTTCCGGTAAAGTTGCAGTTTCGGATGTGACTTCTACAGAGTTAGGTTACCTTGATGGCGTTACAAGTAATATTCAAACTCAATTGAACAAGAAACTTGAAAGTGCGCCAGTGACAAGTGTGAATTCCAAGACGGGAGCAGTAACAATTTCTGCGAGCGATATAAGTGCAATACCTACTTCTCGTACCGTAAATGGAAAAGCTCTTTCAACAAACATTAGTTTGAGTGCAAGCGATGTAAGTGCGGTGCCAACCTCGCGCACGGTGAACGGAAAAGCTTTATCTGCAAATATAAGTTTAACGGCAAGCGATGTAGGAGCTTTATCTTCTTCAACAACGGCACTTAAAAACCCTAAAAGTTTGACCTTCACAGGAGCTTCAACGGGCACTTATGATGGTAGCTCTGCGCTTACTGTTAATATTCCAAGTGCGAGTTCGCAATATACTTCTTTTAAACAAATTACCTTCACTTTGCCTGCTAGCGGCTGGAGTTCTGCTTCCCCTTACACCAATACAATTTCACTAAGCGCTGTTAAAGCAGATTCAATTTGTTTAGTAAGCCCTGTTCCAGCCAGCCAGAACAGTTTTATTACTAATGAAATTTATTGTAGTGCCCAGGCAGCAGGTTCATTGACTTTTACTGCTACAACCAAACCAACAGAAGATTTATCCATTAATTTGGTGGTTGTGAATATTCCAGAAGAAGAATCAGAAGTTGCAACAACTTGCAGTTTAACAACTGCTGGTTGGAGTTCTTTAACTCAAACAGTAAATGTAAGTGGAATGACAGCAGATAAAATTGTAATAATTGGAGCAGATACTGCTTCATTGGCTAATTATAAAAAATTTGGTATATATTGTTCAGCACAAGAAAGTGGAAAATTGACTTTTAAATGTCTTTCAATACCTACTTCAACAATTACAGTAAATATAATAATAATCTAAGGAGGAAATCTATGATAATAAACGCTTAGGGGGGGGCGCGGACCTCGTCCTCTCGGTTGCACAGACACTAACTGATACTTAGAAACAATAGGTTAGAACTAATATAGAAGCTTTAAGTAGTAAAAATAGTGCTGTTGCAACCAATAATATTGCAGTGGGAGCAATTAGTGCAACGGCAAATGGGACCCTCCCTAAAGATAGCTGGACGGGAAGCGCAGAACCGTACACTTAGACAGTAACGGTCGCGATGTTAAAAACATATACAAACTACTCTCCAAGACTAAGTCTAAATACCTCAGATACTTATGAAACCGCAGTAGCTGAAAAAGAAGCTTGGTGTTTTATTGTAGATGCCGATGTAAATAGTACAACCGGAGCTATAACATTTAGAGCCAGTAGTAAGCCAGAAGTTGACCTCAACTTTATATGTGAGGTGAACAAAAGATGAAAGCCATGATATATGGGAATGGCGGTGGAAGTGCCAAAGTTTTTGCAGTTATCGGCGTAACCTATCCCGAAGGCTCAACGGCCACGGCGACGGACGGGACGACAACGCTCTCTGCGCCCGATACAAGCGGGACGTGGGCGTGTGTTGTGCCGAACGCGGGAACGTGGACGGTAGAGTGTACAGATGGGACAGATACGGCGACAGAGACGGTCACGATAACCGCCGAGGGGCAGGTGAGCACCGTTACGTTGAACTACACACTGTATCTGTACGACAAGGGCAACGAGTACACTTCCGTAACAGGCGGATGGGTGGGAGACGTGACGAAAACGACAACCACTATGAAGGTGGGCAAAGAAATCGTAACAAGCGGTGTAGCAACTGCCAAGACGGTTAACCTGATAAACTTCGGCGGCAACAAAACGCTCATATGTCATATTGTGTCGGCTGTGTACAACGGCGGCAATAATGACAGCAGAATTGAAATACTGGACAAGTCGGGAACGGTAATCGGGTCTGTGTATGTGTCCGCGCCTGTCACAAACAAGACAGTGATGATTGACGTATCCAACTTTTCGACAACATCGGGCAGAATCGCTATTAAAGCCGCAGGGGGTAATGGTTGGTACAACGCCATCACGGTGGACAAGATATGGTTCAGCAAAGAGTAAAGAATTATAAAAATGAGGAATGAAAAAACGAGAAATGAGAAATTTAGACATGGGCAATTTCTAATTTCTCATTGAATAACCGGAGGTTTTATATGACAATCTACATTGACAGCGATTTTCTTTGCCACGCATCGGACGGCGACGGGCGCAGGGCGTTTGACGTTCCGTTTTTCGACAATAGATGCACGGCGTTTATCGAGGGCTACCGCTATGTTCCCACGGGCGAAACGTGGACACGCTCCGACGGCAAGGTTTTCAAAGGCAAAATGATAAGCGCGGCGACAGACTACGCAAAGCTGGCGGCGGCTCAGGGCGGATATGACGAACGGGATGCTACGGCGGTCGAAGAGCTGGCGGCGGTTATCGAGGACGTTTACAACGAAGATTTAGCAAGCAT
>CAYNMA010000199.1:0-2914 GCA_964398075.1 uncultured Bacteroides sp.
TGCTATAAAAACTTAAATAAAAAGCACGAATAATATGTTCATCAAACAATCCAAGAACTCATTCATCCGTACCACAGAACGCTACGGATACATCACGAACCAACTGACTCGGCACGACCGCAGTTATGATTCGTTTGGAGCTGATTTGCTCCGTGAAATTAGTCGTGAACCTAAATCGGTGGACGACATAGTAGACCATTTGCTAACCATCTATACAGGAGTGGACGCTGAGACCCTGCGTAAGGACTTTATGGAATTTGCCGAGAGCTTAGCCAAAGACCATTTCGTTCTGCTGGCAGAAAGAGCAGAAGAACTTGACGCGCAGGACTTGACATTCTCCTATTCTATGGGTAACCCAAAGACTCTCGCCACCGATTTCTATCAAGAGACAGAGAAACCTATTAGTGAGAATACCCAAGACTTCTTCCTCGAGGAAGTACAAGGCAAACCCTTAATATCACACATCCAGTTTGAATTATCCAGCCGTTGCAATGAGCGCTGCATCCATTGCTATATCCCCAATGATAAGAAAAACCATGGCTTTGATATGCCATCTGCCAAGGTAAAAGACCTTATTGACCAACTGGCAGCTATGGGTGGCATCCATGTAACGTTCTCTGGTGGTGAAGCGTTTTTGCACAAGGACCTTATCGAACTCGTCCGCTATGCGCGCGAGAAAGACCTGCAAGTCTCTATTCTCAGTAATCTTATTGCTCTCAAGGATGAGCAAGTATCGCAACTCAGAGATTTGAATATATCTCTCATTCAGGTCTCTTTGTACAGCATGGATCCAGAAATCCACGACCTAATCACAACCGTCAAAGGCTCGTTTGCTAAGACGAAAACGGCTATTGAGAAACTCGTAGCTGCAGATGTCCCTGTACAAATCTCTTGTCCTGTAATGAAAGCCAATTGCAAAGGCTATCGTGCTGTGCTTGAGTATGCCAACTCTCTCAAGATCAAGGCACAGACGGACTATATTATGATGGCGGAGGCAAACTTTGATACTGCAAACCTTGCCAATCGTATCTCCCTCGAGGAAACAGAAGAACTACTTCGAGATATTATGGATTATGATCCTGTCTACAAGCAGGAGGTTCTGACTAAACGCCCCATTAGTGAGGAGATAAAGTTTAACCTTGAACGCTACAAGAAGCAGCGACTCTGCGGTGTGGGCTATGATAACTGTTGTATCACGGCTAACGGAGATGTCTATCCCTGTGCAGGTTGGCAAAGTATGGTGTTGGGCAACGTGTATAAGCAACCTCTGCAAGAGATATGGGAGAATAGCGAGAAGGTAAAGGAACTACGTAAAATCACGCAAGAAGATTTCCCTGAGTGTCTTACCTGTGAAGCGCGCGATTTCTGCGCTCGTTGCTTGGTTCGTAATTATAATGAATCGAATGGCGATATGTTCAAGATCAATCGCCATTTCTGCGATGTGGCATTCCTTACCAAGCGACTTGTGGAAGAAAAATTTGGCAAGGACTTTAATGCAGATAAAAAACGGAAGGAATGACTTTAGGTGACTTCGCAACAGAGCATTTTGCTTCCATATAGTTGACCATTGAATGATATTTGATTCGCATGTACATATAGGGCAGTTTAATGCAGTGTACTATAGTCCGCAGATGGTGCTTGATGCCTGTAGACAAATAGGCATCTCTGGTATTGCCGTGTCCTCTACTACCGTAGCAGAAGAGAACTATCCCAAAGTACTGGCGGAGTTTAAACCGCTACTATCGCAGACAGATATCCATATCGTCCCCATCTTATGGGTAACACCCCGTATGTTGCTGACCGGCGGTATTCAACTGTTTGTCGATAGTGGTATCCACTGGCAGTGTATCAAGGTGCATAACTATCTCCAGCATGGCGCATGGGGAGAGGCTACAGGACCTTTGATGCAACAAGTAGTGGCACTCGCGCAAGAGATGCACCTGCCCATCTTATTCCACACCGGCAATGAGAACTGCTATCCCGATGACTATGCTCCTTTGATACAATCTCATCCCGAGCAGGTGTTTATCTTAGCGCATAGTCGACCGGTCGATCAGACCATTCGTATTATGCAAGCATGTCCGAATGCGTGGGCAGACACGGCTTTTACCCCTATAACGGATATCAAGCAGATGATTGAGGCAGGACTGATCGACCGCATGATGTGGGGAACAGACCTGCCCCTCATGGGGTATTACTATGGCGTTCTGCGAGGGATAAAAGAAGCCGATCAGTATGATTTCAATGGATACTATACCGACCTCTTATTGCAACTGCGTACCTCACTCTCTGCTGCAGACTACAACAAACTGACATCCCAGAATGCCGCCGCATTCTACTCCCTACCTCAAATAGACTAAACTTATGAAACGACCCCTTTCACTCCTCCTCTCTATCCTATCGCTCGCCACTCCCATCATGGCAAATGACTCTTTCGACGAGACAAAGAACTTTCAAGGAAACAATGCCAAAGCGTATGAAGGCGAGATTCTAGTAGTTCTTCCATTGGTAAAACCTTGCGGACCGAATTATGCGTTTTTCTTTGATTATGATCTCTTTGACGATGATTGGAATTGTGAAAATGATATGCTCTATTATCATCTGGATTTAGAATATGATAAGTACGGTACACCCCAAAAATATCTTGTAAAGAAAAACTTTAAGGTGTTCTATGTAAGACCTCTTCAAGATTATACAAATACATGGGTATTCCACATGGTAAATGTAATTGATCCTTCTGATAAATGTAAGTTCATATACAACGGCTCGAAAAACTATCGAGAAGATTGGCAACAAACATTTCCCATGATGACACAGAAATATGTGGAGTACATATATAGAACATTATATAAGCAGTATATACCCGTTGGCGGAATTAAATGAGAGCATATTTGATTCTTCCGATGGGTTTGTT
>CAYNMA010000200.1:0-2883 GCA_964398075.1 uncultured Bacteroides sp.
TTGTTGTCACTCACCATGGCATCGACAAAGATGGAGTTGACCAATGACAGACCGATAATACTGCATATCACAAGCAACAGACTGAAATACAGGCGCACTAACCGTGCAGTGACGATTGTGGAGTTAGCAGCAATAGTATCGGGAATCTCGTTCCAACCTTCGCCTGTGCAGATACGGAAGATGGAGTAGATACTGTCAATAGGTGTCGCAAAATACTCAGGAGCAGATTTGCTAAACAGCGCACATGAGATAAGTGCAACTATCAGTATCAGCACTATAAATCCCGCAAAGACACCATAACTATCGCGCATCGCCTTGCCAAAGTTTTTCGCTATAGCACCGAAGTTCGGGAAGATATGTATTATGCGGAAGAAACGCAGTATGCGCAGTAGTCGCAACGATAGCAGCACCGACATACCGCCCATGGTACTGGTAGGCATGAAAAACTCCACTAAGGATGGTAGGGATAGCAGGACCAGAATGCCGTCAAACCTATTCCAACTGCTGCGCCAATAACCACGGAAGCCGAACTCGACATGCTTGACTATCATCTCAATAACAAAAATGATAGTACAGATAATATCGGCAATGCTTAGTGCAAGACTACTGACACCGCTCTCTTGAGCAAAAATAATGGCAGCGTTCAACACTATCACCGCCATGATGATGTGCTCGTTAAGGAATATCTTACGGAAAAACTGTTTCATGTGGATTACTATTGTCTAAATGCGGTACAAAGGTAGTACTTTTTATTGACGTGTGCAAATGGGTTAAACGCGACAAACATCCAATCTAGTTTTTGGTGGTTACAAGGTATTGTTAGTAATTATTGGCATGGTGCGATGAGTCTTTGAATGATTGGGATAATGATTGCATACCATGTATCAATTCTTCAAAACTAGGTTTCTCCCCATATATCATTGTTTCGCACATATCTTGGTAGTCTTTCCGCCAGATATCTAACTTATCTAATTGTGGTACTAGGCGCATATTTTGACGGATATCTGAATCATAGTCAATACCACGTATAGATGTAAATAATGATCGATGATGTTTAATGCTCTCCCATAATGCGCTATCTGAAATGGCTTTTGGTGCGATGCCTTTATGCATCATCTGATACAAATCGTATAGATGTCGGCTCTTGCGGATGGTCTCTATGTGGTTATCCTCGACAGAGAATAATTCATGTAATAGGAAAGCTTTCTCGAGGAATGTCTTTTCCGCTATGGATGTTTGTATAATAGGGCTGACAATACTCGTCTGTATGGATGGAAGATTCTCCTCTATGATGCTATTGATGTGTGCAGGACTATGTGGTTCTATCAAACTGCGAGCACCAATCTCTAGTTGAACCATTGGACGTAGGTATGGAATAGGGGTATGGAGTGCGCTATCATAATATACAATTACCTTGCGTGGTTCGGGATAAGTAGCATCGCCCACGCCGTCGGCTTCTGCTTCGATATGGCACAATTGCCCTAGTCCGTATCTGTCAACGGCTTCTTGAAGCATTGGGCAGAATGTCTCTCGGATATAAAGGGAGGATGCTTTCCGCAGTTTCTTGATTTCTTTCTTTGTCAAATCACCTTCCATATCGAACATGGAACGGTCGATAGCCAAATCTATATCCTCAGAGAAACGTTCTATCAAGTTCCATACTTTACTAAGACTTGTGCCTCCTTTGAATATCAATTTCTGGGCGATAGGCAGTGTGAATACCAACTGCAACAAGGTGCTGACCCATAAGTCTTTTTCTATGGCTTGGGCAGGCAACAAGGCTCGTTCGGACGCTTGTTCTAATATCAGTCGTTGCTGGTCTTTGGTTAGTTGCCAATAACTATTCATGTTCTAGGTTCTTTAGTACTATTTCACGAATCCATATAGGCATAAGAGGAAGGTCATGCAATATTTGTTCTTTATTATCCTGATGCAGCAACTCTCGTATGCGTGTTAGATGTTGGTCTGTGATATTATCTTGTCCTATCTCGCGCAATGCGAAGCAAATAAGCATGGCTAAGTTGTTTTGAAAGGCGAGATTCTTTGGAGCAGTATGTTTGAATTTGATAGTGCGCCCACTATGTATCGCTACAATCCGAGGAGTACCATCGGTAAGATATACACAATTCATGGGGACTTGCTCACTCAACCCTAATAGGTTGAGAGCATATACACCTGTTGGTACGATACGTGCCTTGTCTCGTTTCCCTATGGTTTGGGCTATTTCATCAATAGTGGGGTAGATGATACCTAATCCCAACTGCTTATCTATCTTTGGATAACAATAGATGCCTCGTGCTACACGGATAATGATACCATCTTGCACTAAAAGAGACAATGCTTTACGGATATTTGTTGCACTTCCATATTTTGCAAATCTATCTGCAAAAAACACATACCCCCTGCCGCACTTTTTGACGGATGCTAGTATTTGATTGTTAATTCCTTCCATCGAAATATGAATGCTAAAAATTCACAAATACATGGTGTTTTTGTGAAATACGATGCAAAGGTAGTACTTTTTATTGACGTGGGCAAATGAATATTGGAAAGCATGTCCTCAAGTTGTTGAACGGACGCCTGCGGCGTATTGACATGAATTGACATAAAAACTTTGGAACAAATATTATCAAATATTAGCCAAATATTCCATGCTGCTGACAGGGATAGTTAAATATACGCGGTCAAAAAAATCTAAAAAACGTAGGGTCAAAAACAATTATCAACTCATTATCAACAAGAACTACAATTGTTGTGAAACAAATATTGCCAAATATCATCCAAATATTCCTCTTAACGGCTCAAAATATTAGTTGAAGGGTTAGTATCCGAGGCGTTTGGTTTTGAGGTCGGGGGTGTCGGGATTGGGGAGGTGAGTGATAT
>CAYNMA010000201.1:0-2863 GCA_964398075.1 uncultured Bacteroides sp.
CTCCTTTTTCTTATTCTATATATATTATATCATAAAATTAAAAAAAAATCAAAAATTTTGACTATTCGTAAAAAATATGATAAAATTATAATATAATTAAAAAAGGAGAAAAATTAATGATAAAATTTTCAATTCCGGGATTTTTTACTCATCGTAAATTAAATGAAATTTTGTTAGATCTATACACTTATGAAAAACCATATGTATTTAAAGAAGATGTAAAAATTGACTCTATATACGATAGTTTTCCTGGGTGTTATTGGAATGGCGGACGAATAAATCATAAAGGAGCTATTCCAATTGAAGAAATAAAAGAAATAATAAAAGAATATACTTATAAATATAAAATTAATATGCGTTTAGTATTTACAAATAGTTTAATAACTAATGAATTATTATATGATCCATTAGGAAACACTATTTTAGATTTAGCTCCCATAGGAACGGGTATTACTATTAATTCAGAAGATTTAAAAGAATATATAGAAAAAAAATATCCAGAAAAGTTTTATTTTAATTGGTCAGCAACAAAGATTTTAAAAACAGTAGATGAAATTAATAAATATTCAAAAAATAATACTACAATACCATCGTTTTTAGATGTAAATAATAATTTTAAAATATTAAATCAATTAAAATATAAAGATAATATAGAACTTATAGTGGATGATTTATGTTTACCACATTGTCCAAATTATTATCAACATTATATAGAATTTAGTAAAAAAAATTTATATAATATATCAGTAAAGCCAGAAATATGTTCTTGTAAGCAAGAGCATAATTATTATATTCGTCGTGTGGGAAAGTCTCACAGTATTTCTCCTAAAGATATAGAAAAAAAATATCAGCCATTAGGTTTTACTCATTTTAAAATTACAGGACGAGAAGATTTTGACATTCAAATAATTGAAAGTTATGTAAGATATTTAATACGACCAAAATGGCAAAATTATATACGTAATGAGTTAATTGAAAAGTTAATATATTTTTAAATAAAAAAAATAAGGTGCATAAAGCACCCTATTTTTTTTTAGCCTGCGGCCTCCTCGTCATTATCATCGTCATCTGAGTCATCTTCATCTTCGATAGTCTCGCCCGCATTTTTCGCCAAAAGGAAATTAGCTAAACTTTCTACATTCGGAATTAATACAATTACCGTACCAGTACCGACTACAAACTTACAAAAGTTTAAAACTAAATCTAGCCACTCACTTACATCTATATGAAATTGCATCATTACTGCACTATATATAATAGCAATACTGCTGACAATCATCATATAAACAAAAGTAGCTTTTCTTGTGCGCCAAGCCTTCCACGGCTTATTGGCAAACCATTTTTTCATCGTTATACCTCTACACAATAATCTTTAGTGTCGCCTTTAAGGCAAATCCAACCTTTCTTAGCTTCAATATATCCCCAGTTATTACGCTCTTTTGTGATAGTGAAAGTCTTATCTTTTTCAAGTGTTCCAATGACTTTTGTACCCTTAGTAGTATAACCATCTCTGATATTCATCTTTTGAGTAGTCTTATATTTCTTGCTAATTTGTTGATACTTAGATAAATATTTACTATTTACCCATTCACCTTCACCAATCATATACCATTTGCCTTTTGTAGCAATTACTTTAACTTTTTCATTAAAGTCTAATTTGCGTTTTGATTTATGGAGTGTTGAAGCGCCCGTGCGCACCTTTAAACCAGAAGTAGAAGAAACATACATTTCTAATACAGATTTTCTGCGCTCGCACTTAATGCCATTTTCTTTAATATCTTTTGGTACATCAATGATCCAATAACCATTGCACTGGCTTGTTAATAAACTCCACTTATTGTAAATTCTTTTCTTTAAAGTCGAATTAGGATCATTGATGAATACATATTTATCTTCATAGCCATACGCAAGAATAAAATGGCCACCACTTGTCCAGTTGCCCTTGCCCATGATGCAGATTACCCAATCGCCGTCTTTAAGCGCCTTTAACGCACTATCTTTACTTGAAGTTTTTTTACAATCAATTCCATATTTTTCAAATTGTGGAACAAAATAGCTCCAGTATGTGCCGACGTTAGCTACCATACCGTGATCCATTGACCATTCACAAGTATCTTCTGGAGTCACGCCATTGTTTTTAATTGATTGAATAATCATAGCTGCGCAAGTTGGGCCGCAACCAGAACTACCGATCGTCATTGTTTTATTGTTTTTCGGGCCATATTTCTTCCTTGCCCATTTGGTATCTGTTTGATAATAATTAATAGGTTGAATCATCTATTTTCTCCTTTCTCTGTATATTAAAAAAGGGTGCGTTTACGCACCCTTGAATTATAATTCGTCAGCTATTGCAGCTAAACGACTTCTGTATACTTTTTTCAGATTAACTTTTCCAAATAAATTAGTACCTTTGAAAACTTCAGAAGTTCTTCTTAAACCATTGTTTAAGCCACCATATTCTGGCGAATCGAGCTGTGCCTCTACATCACCATCTAAAATTACCTGACAGTTATTGCCCGCTCTCTGTAAAGCTAATTTCATTAAATCAATACTCATATTCTGAGCTTCTGTGATGTAAATACAAGCGTGTGAGTCAGTGCCAACGTCTATACCTCGGCAATCTGCCATCGGAATTAAAATAATTTGTCCTCTTTCAATTAATTGCTCGACATAATAACGGTCTCCTATCTTGGCGGTAAGGAAATTACCAACCGCCGAGTCAAGAAGCTTATCGTCTTTGGTGCCGGGGTAGAAACCCAAGCGTGCCGCACCTCTCACAGCCACTGGATTGCAGAATAAATATAATTTATCCAAGTAGCCTTTCTCCAGTTGATTAAACAAATAAGCCATTGCCATCAAAGAT
>CAYNMA010000202.1:0-2853 GCA_964398075.1 uncultured Bacteroides sp.
TATTAACCTGTTCTAGCAATAAGTGTTTCTGTGATTGTTCTAATGTGTTCATAAGTCTATTACCTCTTTTTATTCATATTAATGCTAATTCCAATAATTAGCAACAACTTGTGCATTAGGAAACTTTTCTAACTCAGTAGCATCATCACAATAATAAATATTGTAAGGATTTGTAGTACTTTCATTTATTGTTAATTCAGGGTCTAAGCCACTACTAGTGCTAGTTAAATAGTATATACCTTTTAATGTTGTATATTTATCCCAACCTGGTTCTCGAATAAAACAACCTTGTGTAAAAAGTACAGACAGTTCATTACCATCAGCATCAGTTTGTCCTGACAATAGACTACTTGGTAAAGAAGCTTGTAAATCTCCACCAGCAGTAGTTTGTAAATATACACTAGTATAAGTTGTTGCAGGAGTATATACAAAAGACTTTATACTCTTAGAATTTATTTCAACATCTTCCCATGATGACCGTCTACATAGCATTTTCATACCTGTACTGTTGTATAAATAAACAGGAATATAACCATTAAAATAGCTAGATGTTATTATAGTTTTTGATGCACCATTATTTCTGAGAGCTTGTATGTTATCAATACTTTTTGTATAAATATAGTTCGTATAGTCACCTTCTGAGTTAAATTTAGCATTTGTATTCATTGTTGTTTCAATGTATCGTGAAGGGTAATAAAAACTTGAATTTCCAGTACTAAAGGTTTTTAATAAAGATAGTGAGAGGTCCCTGTTAGGGTTTTTTGCTGAATCTTTATTCCATATACCTGCAATCTGAACACCACTTACGGAATTAGGGGAATCACAACTTGGGTGAATTTCTGGTACCCACCATGCATTACCATTTTCATCATCATAGATGCTGTAACTATTAGGTAAGTCTAATGTGTATATAGCATGATTACTATATATATGTTTGTATATTTTGTAATATATACTTTGTGTTGTCGCTGGATTAGAGGCATAAACCCAATCATAACCAGTTGCTGTCCCATATTCATCAACTTGCATAGTATATGCCCATTGAGGAGTATTGGGATCAGTCATCATTTTATAGTAATATAACCAACATGCTGGTCGCCATGCTCTAAACCAATACTTTTGCCCTATTTTAGCAGCTCCCCACACAACAGAAGCATATGTACCAGTTTCTTTGCTTATATCAGGAGTAGGATCTGTACCATCATCATATAACTTAATCTTGTCTAACCTAGTATTTAAGTCAGTAAGGTCTATATACAGTTTTTCTTCTTTATCCATTAGAACATTTTTAATGTACATACTTTACTCCGTAGTAGTTGTATTTAAAGTAGCTGCTTGTTCTTCTAAAGAAGAAATCCTATCATTTATAGTAGTTAAATCAACATACATACCTTCACTGCTAGAAAGCTGTACGTCCCCTTCAGTAGTACCATCTCTTAACTTAGCACCACCTCTCACAGTAGTAGTCATCAAAGGTAAGACATAATCACTACCACTACCACTACCACCAGATGCAGTACAATTCAAGCTACCATCAGCATCAATGGTGACATTCGTACCTGCTTTAACAACACCAACTGTTGTTGCTGTTGCAATAGGCATATCATATGTATTAGTGACACTATTATAAACAAAGGTATCACCCATATTGATAACACCACCCTGACCAGGTTTAGCTTCTGCAACACTAATAACACCTGTATTATCCTCAACACTAATATTATCACCAACTTGTACAACACCAGCAGATGTCTTAGTAGCAAACGGTACACTAATTACACCATTATCTACCTTAATGTTATCACCAATCTTAACTAATCCATAAGTATTAGCATCTGCCTTAGGAATATTATCAATAGTGTACTGTGCAATAGCAGCCTTAATAGTCTCATAGTTATTACTCACATAGCTAGTAATACCATTATCAATTAGAGTATTAGTATAAGTCTCATCAAGGCTTACTAATCCATTACCATCACCTTTCAATCCAGTACCAATCTGCATAATACCCTTCTGTGTCTCTGTTGCAACAGGCAAGTTAGCAAGAATCTTGTTGATTATCTCATCCATCATGTTCTGAATGACTTCATCAACATATTCTTTAATCATATTCTTAACAGTATTATCAATGTAGTCTTTTAACTGATTAATAATATTCTGAATATCTTCATCTGTTAATTCAGGCTTAAACTTAGTATTCAAATAGTCATAATTGAGACTTAATAAACCGTCATCAATATTAAATCCCATGTCGTTAATTTGAAGAATACCAAGTTTAGTTCTAGATGCAATAGGAAGTTTTGCTAGTGTTTGAGAAATAATATCTTCAACAGGTGGACACTCACATTCTTTAATGCTACCACCCCATTTAGATTGCAATATCCATGTCATTGATGCTTCATCAAACATCCATACCCAAAATCCTTCCTTATGGTCTGTTTCAATCAGCATTGAACCACCAGCATATTCTAATGGCTTAGTATCAGTAGATAAACAAGTACCTATAATAGCAATTCCTTGCTCTTGATTGTCAACATCATGTAATTGTCTGTAATTCGTTATCTTAATCATAGGCTTGTTTACCTCATATTAGAACTCATCATTAGTAATACTGCCTAAATATGCATCTAGATTAGCTAATAATACATCATTAGCATCATAATTATACAAATATCTATTCCACAATCTCTCTTGTGCAGTAGTAAGATGATTAGTAGAACCTGTTTGCAATGCTCTACTAAACAATATAATTAAATTTGGATGGAAAACAGGAGTATGGTCACTTGTTAGGGTATGTAATTCAGCATAATCTATATCACCAACATTCAACATACTTAATGCTGATGCTGGTTT
>CAYNMA010000203.1:0-2843 GCA_964398075.1 uncultured Bacteroides sp.
CTCGTCTCCACAATCGTGGTATCTATACCGCGGGCGAGGCGCCCGCGTCCCCAAGGGCTTTATTTGCGTTTGGTTGTTGTTTTTGTTTTGGTTGTTTTTGTTGATTTGGTTGTTTTGGTTGTTGTTTTTGTTTTGGTTGTTTTTGTTGATTTGGAGGTTGTTTTGGTTGTTGATTTGGTTTGGCGGCGGGAACGGGAGGCGGTGGGTTTGGTGTTGGCGACGAGTTCACGGCAGTAGTCCTCGGTGAGGGTCTGCGCATCGACATCCTTCGGGATACGATAGTTCTGTTCGTTGTACTTGATGTACGGTCCAAAGCGTCCGTTGAGCACCTGCAGGTCGCCGAAGTCGTGAATAGGGATAGCGGCTTGGCGTTTTTTCTCGATGATATCGATGGCTTGTTCCAGAGTAAGGTGTTGTGGGTCAGCCGTTTTCGGTATGGAGTAGAAGGTGCTGCCTTGTTTTATATATGGTCCGAAGCGTCCATCGTTGACAACGAGATCGACGCCTTCGTACTCACCTATATTATAAGGGTATGGGGTATTGAAGAGTTCGAGTGCCTCGGGCAGGGTGATGGTGTAGATGGATTGGTCCTTGCGGAGGGAAGCAAAGAGGGGCTTTTCCTCGTCGGTGGAGGTACCAATCTGTATGCAGGGTCCCATCTTGCCATACTTGGCGAAGATGAGGCGTCCGGTCTTGGGATCGGTGCCGAGTTGTCGTCCTTCAATCTTGCCAGCGGGTACAGCCTCGACGGCAGGGTGGAAGGTTTTGTAGAACTTGTCGACCATCTCCACCCATTTCACTTTTCCTTCAGCGACATCATCGAGAGCGCTTTCGGCTTCGGCAGTGAAGTCGTAGTTGAGTATCTCTGGGAAAGCCTTGACGAGGAAGTCGTTGGTGACGCATCCGAGGTCGGTAGGGAGGAACTTGCCGGAGTCGGCTCCGTAGGTCTCTTGTTTGAAGGTGGAGGTGATGTTATTGTCTTTGAGCGTGATGACGGTGACATTGCGTTTCTTGCCTTCAACAGCCCCTTTGACAACATACTTGCGTTGCTGTATGGTCTCGATGAAGGAGGAGTAGGTGGAGGGTCGTCCGATGCCTGTCTCGACCATCTTATCGATGAGTGAGCCCTCGGTGTATCGTGCGGGGGCTTTGGAGAAGGACTCGATTGCGGTCATCTCGGAGAAGGTCATAGGTGCGGCTTTCTCGAAGCGCGGGAGGAGTCGTGTCTCGTCGTCTTGTTCGTCGTCGTTGCTCTGCACATAGAGTCGCATGAAGCCATCGAAGAGGACGACTTGTCCTTTGGCGACGAAGGTGTACGGGAGGGAGGGGGATGTGATCTCGATGCGTGTGGTCTCGAGTTGGGCGTCTGCCATCTGTGATGCGACCATTCGTTTCCAGATGAGTTCGTAGAGTTTGCGTTCGTCGTCATTGCTGCCGGCGGCGGTCTTATTTATATAGGTAGGTCGTATGGCTTCGTGTGCCTCTTGTGCGCCTTTGGCGGTGGTATGGAAGGTGCGGGTCTTGTGGTAGTTCTCGCCAAAGTCGGTGATAATCTGTTTCTTAGCGGTATTGATAGCGAGTGTCGAGAGGTTGAGCGAGTCGGTACGCATGTATGTGATGTGTCCGGCTTCGTAGAGCGTCTGTGCGAGTCGCATGGTCTTGGAGGAGGCGAAATGGAGTTTGCTGGAGGCTTCCTTCTGCAGTGATGCGGTGGTGAACGGTGGCGCAGGGGTTCGTTTGGCGGGTTTCTTGACGACATCGCTGACGGTGAACGAGGCGGATTTGCATTGTTCGAGGAAGGCGATGGCGTCTTCTTTGGTCGGGAAGCGGTGGTTGAGTTCGGTGTGAAGGGTTTGTTGTTTGCCATCGGCGGTGGTGCCGGTGAAGTCGGCGAGGACCCGGTAGGAGACGGTCGGCACGAAGGCGTTGACTTCTCGTTCACGCTCGACGATGAGGCGTACGACGACGGATTGCACTCGTCCAGCGGAGAGGCCTGGGGTTATTTTTTTCCAGAGGAGCGGCGAAACTTCGAAGCCGACGATGCGGTCGAGTACACGTCGTGCCTGCTGTGCGTCGACGAGGTTGTAGTTGATGTCGCGTGGGTGCTTGAGGGCTTCCTTGATGGCGTCAGGGGTTATCTCGTGGAAGACGAGTCGTTTGGAGTTGCTCTCGGAGAGGTGCAGGACCTCTTTAAGGTGCCATGCGATGGCTTCACCCTCACGGTCCTCATCGCTTGCGAGCCAGACCTGATCGGCGTCTTTGACGGCTTTTCGTAGTGTGTCGAGGATGCGTATCTTGTCGGGTTCGATGGTGTAATGCGGTGCGTAACCGTGTTCGAAATCGATGCCGATGCTGTTTTTTCCTGCACCGGTGATGTCACGGACATGTCCCTGCGAGGAGAGGACCTGGAAGTCCTTCCCGAGGAAGCCTTGGATGGTGGGCGCCTTGTGGGGCGACTCGACGATGATAAGATTCTTGCTCATAGATGCTGTTGACGAGTTTTGTTTTGGGGTCTTTCTTGGTGGGTGTTTGCGGTTTTCGGGGGTTGTTTTTTTGAGAGTCGGGGCGCCTGCGGGCGGTTGCCTCGGGAGGGGGCTCGGAGGTCGTTCGGAGTCACTCAAAAAACGCCGGCAAAGGTAGTACAAGTTTTTGAATGGTGCAAATTTAGGGGAAATCGTGCTGCGGGGGGGCTTTTAAACGGACGGGGGAGGGGGAGGAACATGAAACGGGCGGACTTTTAAACGGACGACTGCGCCGTATTGTCATTAATTGGTCATAAAAAGCGGAAGTGATTGTTTAGGTTGGGATTATTGTCATAAAACCGCGGGCGAGGCGCCCGCGTC
>CAYNMA010000204.1:0-1633 GCA_964398075.1 uncultured Bacteroides sp.
ATACATCTAGTTCAGTTACTACTGCATCTGCTGACGTGGTCATTGATAATACTTCCCCCGATAATATTATCTTACCTAAGCTGACAACTACAGATAGTTCAGATAGTAGCGAAACTACTACCCCTACTTCTTATTCAATCACTATCAATAATGGTACTACTAACACCGCTTGGACTAAGTGTATCAAGTTAGAAGATAGAACATCTACTATTAGCTTTGGCAACGCTTGGAACTGGATTGGCGGTAATGTACCTGAATTGGTTGATAACTGTTTGTTGGTGGCTAAATGGTGTAGCGATTTTGGTTTAGCTAATATAATTAGTGCTGAAAATTGATAAGCAAAGGTGTAATAAATATGAATAATGATGAATTGCTATCAGCTTCTTGTACTATAAATAAAAATTACTTACCATTATTTACAAGTGCTAGTAACACAACATGGAATACAGCATTTCCAGAAAATTTTGTTTATAGAGGAAAGACAATATACGGAATTGCAAAAAACAGTTTTAATAAAATTTTAACGAATGCTAATAAAAAATACAAAGTTGTTTTTGATGCAACTTTAGCAGGAGACAAAGCTTTTTATTATGCTTTTTATAATTGTACTAACCTAACTTCAATATCTTTTCCTAATCTAGTCTCAGTAGGAAGCTATGCTTTTTCGGATGCTTTTTATAATTGTACTAATCTAACCTCAGTATCTTTTCCTAAATTAATCTCAGTAGAAAACTCTGCTTTTAGTTGTGCTTTTAGCAACTGTACTAATTTAACCTCAGTATCTTTCCCTGAATTAACCGCAATAACAAAAAATGCTTTTGACTTAATAGGTCATTCAAACTTAACAATTCATGTGCCGAGTTCTTTAAGTAGTGCAGGTTTAGATACTCGGGGTACTAATTTTGGAACTATTGTTTATGATTTATAGGTATTGATATGAAAATATACTATACACCTAATAAAGATACCGTATTTTTTAATGGTAAGTTTACAAGCAAAAAAAAGACTTTTCCTGACAATGCTTTTAATTATGCTTTTAGCGACTGTACTAATTTAACCTCAGTATCTTTTCCTAAATTAACTTCGGCAGAAGCCTCTGCTTTTAATTATGCTTTTAGTGATTGTACTAACCTAACATCAGTATCTTTTCCTGAGCTAACTTCAGTAAAAAGCTCCGCTTTTTCGAGTGCTTTTTATAATTGTACTAATTTAACCTCAGTATCTTTCCCTAATCTAACTTCGGCGGAAGCCTCTGCTTTTAATTATGCTTTTAGTGGTTGTTATTATCTATCTTCAGTATCTTTCCCTAACCTAGTTTCAGCAGGAAGCTCCGCTTTTTTGAGTGCTTTTTATAATTGTACTAATTTAACCTCAGTATCTTTTCCTAATCTAACTTCGGCGGAAGCCTCTGCTTTTTATTTTGGTTTTGGTAGCAATAAGTATCTAACCTCAGTATCTTTTCCTGAATTAACTTCAACAAGAAATGATACTTTTAAACATGCTTTTTATGGTTGTACTAACCTAACCTCAGTATCTTTTCCTGAATTAACTTCAACAAGAAATGATACTTTTTATGAAGCTTTTTATGGTTGTACTAACCTAACCTCAGTATCTTTTCCTGAATTAACTTCAA
>CAYNMA010000204.1:1733-2729 GCA_964398075.1 uncultured Bacteroides sp.
TACTTTTTATGAAGCTTTTTATGGTTGTACTAACCTAACCTCAGTATCTTTTCCTAAATTAACTTCTGTGTTTTCTAGCGTTTTTAGAAAAATAGGTCATTCAAACTTAACAATTCATGTGCCGAGTTCTTTGAGTAGTGCGGGATTAAGCACTGATGGAAGCGAGTACGGAACTATTGTTTATGATTTATAGGTATTGATATGAAGAAATATACTTTTAACTCCCAAGAGTACACTGATTTAGATGATTTGCGTCAAGCAATTTGGAGTGCTAATCATTTAGTTTTTGGTGATTTAACAGATGCACTTAAAACAAAATTAGGTATCAGTGAAGAAGAATATACTGCTCCAGTACATGAAGTAACTCTTGAAGAAGCTCAGGAAACTAAGCACTCAGAGTTAAAAAGGGAAATGGAAGCTAAGCGTGAAGCTCTTACAGTTGCTTACGATGACGATACCTTCAATGCTAACACTGAAGCTCAGTCTAACATGATGGTATTACTTAAAGCTTTCGATCTAGGTGTTACTGAAGCTAGTATCCGCTCATCTACAGAGAAAACTCATACATTTACACAGACCCAGTGCAATGAGTTATCTCTACTCATGCTAGCTGCTGTGAATTCTATTTACTCTCAGTATTGGGAACTCAAAGATAAGGTTTACTCAGCTACTACTGTAAATGATGTGAATGCTATTTACTGGAATTAATTATGAAGAATTGTGCGTTCTTACATAACTTCAAAGAACTATTGATTAGTGTAGACCAGTTGGTTCAAGTACTAATTGGTTTAGTAGTTTCCATTTTTAAATGGGATCACAAAATAGATGCAGATGAAACTATGAGCGCTTACTGCTATAGACATGCTAATCTTTGGTACTGCAAGCCTTTAGAGTTCTTAGTTAATTGCATTATGTATATCCCTGAGAAACTTATTTATGGGTATTCTTGGGGACATTGCAAACGTGCATATGAGAACGAGAACTATAAAGGTGAAG
>CAYNMA010000205.1:0-2694 GCA_964398075.1 uncultured Bacteroides sp.
GAGATTTTTAGTCGCTCCTTGTGGCAAATGTTGCATTTATAATGTGAACTTACGAGGGATGGTCAAATATACGTGGTCAAAAAAATCTAAAAAATATTCTCCATTAAAGGTCATTAAAGGTCATTAAAAGGACAACGGACCGTGCTTCGCACTAAAAGACTCAAGACCGCTGCGCTAAAGGACGACAGATTGCTGTGCTGAAAGACGATGCTAATGGCTTGGTTGTAGTGAAAAACGAAGTATGGTCTTTGTTGAATCAATGAAATTTTCTATCTTTGCCGAAAATTATCTAAAGGGTGGTTGGAGTCATTGAAGCCCCAAGTGGCTATTGTTATCAATGACCCAAACTTCGCATAGGAATGCACGCATGAAACGGAAGAAACGGAGTCTTAAGCATCGCATTGGGATGTTCCTACTGGGATTAGTGGGCGTGTTTTTTGTGTTCACTATCGGCGAGGTGGTATTCTATAAGTTTTTCCCTGTGCGTCATACGCCGCTGATGTTGATTCGTAAGACCGAGGCACGCCATGCAGGCAAGGAGTTGACCCTCTATAAGCAGTGGGTCGATATCGAGGATATTTCGCCGGAACTGGTTCGTGCGGTGATGGCATCGGAGGATAATCTTTTCCTTCAGCACCACGGTTTCTCGGAGAGGGGCATACGCAATGCTATCCAAGAGAAGATGAATAAGGGTGCGGTGCGTCATGGTGGCAGCACTATCTCGCAGCAGACCGCCAAGAACGTGTTCTGCACACCAAACCGCACCTACATCCGCAAGGCTTTTGAGGCATACTTCACGGTACTGATCGAGTGGATATGGGGCAAGGAACGTATCATGGAGGTCTACCTGAACGTGATAGAGATGGGTAATGGGGTGTTTGGTGCTGAGGCTGCTTCGCAACGCTATTTCCGGCATAGTGCCAAGCGACTGAATCGTCAAGAGGCAGCCTTGATAGCCGTGTGCTTACCTAACCCGAGGAAGATGTCGGTGGCATCTCCCTCGTCGTATATACTCAAACGACAGCGACAGATAGTGACACTGATGCCGAAGTTGGGACCTATCGATTTGAAACAAAAAGAATAACGAGATGGATATACATGCTTACATCGAGGAGAACTTCCCTCGTTTTATCGAAGAGTGGAACAGTCTGATCCGTATCCCGAGTGTGTCGTGTCAGCCCGATCATAAGACCGACATGGTGCGTTGTGCTCATCGTTGGCGCGAACTGTTGCTTGAGGCAGGTGCTACGCGTGCCGAGGTGATGCCTTCGGCAGGTAACCCGATGGTGTATGCCGAGCGTATCGTGGACTCGAAAAGACCGACCGTACTCGTCTATGCGCACTACGATGTGATGCCGGTGGAGCCGCTCGACGAGTGGCGCACCAATCCCTTTGAGGCTACGGTGGTGGGCAACCGACTCTATGCGCGTGGCGCCGATGACGACAAGGGACAGGCTATGATTCAGGCGAAGGCGTTTGAGTATATGGTGAAGCATGTATGGGGCGAGAATGAGGGCGTCAATGTGAAGTTTATCTTCGAGGGCGAGGAAGAGATCGGTTCGCCTTCACTCGAGCAGTTCTGCATCGACCATCAAGACCTTTTGAAAGCGGATGTCATCTTGGTGTCGGATACGAGTATGATAGGCAAAGAGACGCCTTCGATTACGATCGGACTGCGTGGCTTGGCCTATTGGCAGATCGAGGTCATAGGTCCGAACCGTGACTTACATAGCGGACATTTTGGTGGAGCGGTGGCAAACCCTATCAATGTGCTGTGCGGCATGTTAGCTAAGGTGGTCGATGAGAATGGCCGCATCGCTATCCCGCATTTCTACGACGATGTGCTGCCTATCCCTGAGGAGGAACGGCAGATGATCGCCTCTATCCCATTCGATGAGGAACAATATAAACAGAGTATCGGTGTTCGCGAGGTCTTTGGCGAGAAAGGTTATTCCACACTCGAACGCAACTCGTGTCGTCCGTCGTTTGATATATGCGGTATATGGGGCGGGTATACGGGCGAGGGTAGTAAGACGGTGTTGCCGAGTAAGGCGTTTGCTAAGGTGTCGTGCCGACTGGTGGCAAATCAAGACTATCGAAAGATCTCTCGTCTGTTCGAGGAGTATATTCGCACGATCGCACCTGCCACGGTGACGGTCAAGGTGACGCCTATGCATGGTGGACAGGGCTATCTCTGTCCGATGGATTTGCCAGCGTATAAGGCGGCCGAGAAAGCGTTCGCTACGGCTTTTGGACAGCGACCCATTGCAGCACGGCGAGGCGGCAGTATACCTATCATTGCCACCTTCGAGCAGGTGCTGCATACCAAGACTATCTTGATGGGTTTTGGACTGGAAGCCAATGCCATTCACTCGCCGAATGAGAGTTTCGACTTAGATGTCTTCCGTAAAGGAATACATGCCGTGACGGAGTTTTATAAGAACTTGTGAGGATGACTTGTAAACGGACGGCTGCGCCGTATTGACATGAATTGACATAAAATACGTGGTCAAAAACAATTATCAACTCATTATCAACAACTATCAACACGAGTACATTGACATAAAAAGTTTGGAACAAATATTGCCAAATATTAGCCAAATATTTCATGCTACTGGCAGGGATGGTCAAATATACGTGGTCAAAAAAAATCTAAAAAACTTGAGCCCCAAAACAACTATCAACAAAAGGGAT
>CAYNMA010000206.1:0-2673 GCA_964398075.1 uncultured Bacteroides sp.
CTACCCCACAGGTCCTAATGCAGCTTCTATATTAAGCTATGGTAAAGGTAAAAGTGGCTTATCTGAGGCTGATGAATATTTACAAAAAGAATTTGGAAGAGATACTAACTATCTCGGTGGTATTCAAATAGCAGAAAGAGATCCTGTTTCTACTTTGTTTAATGGCTTAGAATTAGTATTCCAAATAGAAAGTAGTAAAAGTCAAACTGGTAGTATTATGCATACAGCACAGATAGGCTCTTATTCCTTATACGGTATGTTTAACTATGTCACCAGTTCAGGCTTAAGACCTGCTGTTTCTACGACACACTCTACTGATGCTTATGTGTTGAGTAAAACTATTATTGAAGCAGCTAAGAAAGGTATATTTGCTACACCTATCCATGATGCTACGTTTATTAGTGCCCTAGACCAAGATGTAATAGGTAAGTTATATAATGATGCTTCATTAGAAGTAGGTCGGCAATTCAACGTATTAACAGAATATGTCAAATGGTTTGAAAGTATCTTAAATGCTGCTGGATATTCTAAGGATGTTGCTATTGCTGATGGTAAAACTGTAACTGCAACAGAATATACACAACTAAGATATTTAGCTCAGCAAGGTAATAAAGAAGCTATAAAGGAATTAACTCGTCTTGAATCTGGTAATTATGTTGATACTAATAATCAGTTTTTAGGCACTAAACTGAATACTTTTGGATTAAATTCTGTTCAACTTTATGGAGTAGCTTCTTTACTTGGACAAACAGAAGCTCTTAAAGAAGCATCTCCTACAAGGATAGGATCTGAGGTTACTATTGCTGATATATTAAGAAGAGTAAGAGATATTAGAGATTTGTATGATGATCCTATTACTGGTTATAGAGCTAAATTTTATGCTAATAATCAAACAGCATTTAACTTAGCTGGTATAAATGACCATGCAACCATAATAGGTACTGGCAGTAAAAACAAGAATGGAGATACCATTTTGTTTTCAGGACCTTGGTTTAATCCTAATAATGTACCTACTGGTCAAGCTAAGTTGTTATTGAATACAGCAGATACCACTAAAGCAGGAATATTACAGTTATTTGATACTTTAGCTATTGGAGAAGATGCAGGATATGTAAGTAGATTACATAATATGCTTGATCAATTCCTTGATGTTGATACATTACAAGGATGGATAGTTTCTCAGCAATATATTAGAGATAATAATGCTGGTCAAACTAATATTTCAACTAAAACTATTTCATTATATAGTCAAGATCCTAAGTTTGCAGCTACTGGTTATTCTCAATCTAATGCTGAAGTTTACGCACACGAACTTATCCATGCTTTATTTGATTTTGCTTTTAATAATCAACAGAATCCTAAGATTGCAGCTTCTATACTTAAATTAAGAGTATTGCGTGAATATGTAATTAAGAATAATTTGATTACTAAAGATGATTTCTACAATGCTACAGGATTAGAAAAGAACTTAGATGAGGCAGAAAGAAGAGCTAATGAATTATATGATTACATCTTTAGTGAAGATGAAGCACATCCTGATAGAGGGCTAAAAGAGTTCTTATCCTTTGTTTTAACTAATAAAACAATGTATGAGAAACTTCAGGATGTAAAGATTAAAGGTCAAAACAAAAGATCAATCTTAGGTCTTATCTTTGATGCAGTAGCTAAGATGTTTAAGACTCTATTTGGTAAAATGCAAACATTTGCTGCTTTTAGTGGCATAGTAGATCAATTATCAGGTAATTTACTTCAAGATGGAGACACTGTATTTGAAACTGCTGTAAAATTGTGCTTAGATATTAAGAAAGCTAATACAACAGCAGAAACTTTGTTAGACAAAGCAGCATCTACAGGTGCAGTAGCTACAAACTTTGTAAATTCTGTAAGAGATGCAGGAAACCATTTAGTTAATCCTTTACTCAAATCTTTTACTAACATACCTCATTTAGCATTAAAGTTAGGTAGTGGTAGTAAAGCTGAAGTAGCTGCTAAATTATTGGCTTTAGCACCTTTTAATAAAGATGTAAGACAAGGTTTACACAGTTATTTAACTATGCTTGGTACTGAATTAACAGGTGGTTATCTGAACGATTTAATTAATGACTTAAAGAATAGTGATGATTATACGTTTGATTTAGCAAGAGCAGGTAGAATGGCACAAAAAATTGATGGTGTAGAACAAGGTGCTTATGAAATTCTTCAAAGAAAATTAAGAAACGAGTTTACATCTCTCACAATAGATCAAGAAAATGCTTTGCCTGTATTTGTAAGAGGTAATTTACAATGCTGGTTAGATGGAGATGAAACTCATAATGTAGAATGGATTAAAAACTTGTTAGTAAGTCCTGAGTATCGTGATAATATGAAAACAAACTTATTAAAAAGGAATTTTCCCCAAGAGGATAAACAAGATACAGTTAAAGTAGAAGCTCGTACTAAAGCACTCTCGAAGCTTATTGATAATTTAGCCAAGTATGAAGCTGCTATTATGGTAAATGCTAAGGGTACTACATTCTTTTCAAGTAATGATAATAGTAAAACTATGATAAAACGAAGCATGAGATTCATTCGTAAAAACATAGGCTATAATCCTCATGATACTGAAAAGTTTATAAATGATATGAGTACAAAACTTGATAAATTAGCTTCTTTATATTATCTTGATGAAATGGC
>CAYNMA010000207.1:0-2665 GCA_964398075.1 uncultured Bacteroides sp.
GAGTGCGAGATTAATTGTGCCTTGGAGCCGATATTATGGAACATCCGGAACTATCTTCGATAGTGCCCCTCGTCAGGTGTCCGGTTCTTTGGAACTGACAATGCCTCGTTTCCGTAGCCGCGTTGCCCCACAAATTCTTATCGGCTTTTACGCCGACAAAGGCTCTCTCTTGCCCGATGCCGCCGGACTCACCCTGACTCTAAAATGGAGCAAATGATGCCTTCCTTCTCCGTAGTGTTGACGGAGAAGTTTAAATCTGCCCTGTCCTTATTCTTGCGAAATGCCGGGAATATTAATGAGTTATGATCAGAGCTGCTGTATAAACTGGTAGAAAGACCATAGCCCTTCTACGAACTGATAAATGTCATACCAGTGATAAAATCCACGATTGTTAAGCCAATTGATGAACTCGACTGCGAGGAGGATAATTTGGAAAAATTTATTATTTTCCATGATGTAATAAATACCTTCCGCTTATGGATGTTCAACGTGAACAGAGCCCGCGAAAAATATTTTTGCTCATCCTTCAAATTGGCTATCGCGGTAAAGATCTGCTTTTTAGGCGAGAATCTTGGTCTATCTTTACCAAACTGAAAATTAATCCAATATTGGCCGTATGGGCCCGAAGAAGAAATTTAACATTGGACGCGACAGCGGCCGGGTGGAGGCTCGCGGGCGGCTTGATGGGCTCGGCGATCGCGGCGGTTGGCTTGAGATGGAAGGTGTTATTGTGGTTTTATCCCGAAAATTTTAAGCGATGATTGTTTTACCGCTTGAAATGCGTAAATTTATGCGTCGAAATAATGATGGAATAAGTCAAGCAGTATGAAAACGCTCACGATAAGGAATTTCGGACCGTTGAAAGAGGCCGTGATTGAAATGGGTAGGATGAATCTCATAATCGGGTTGCAGAGTTCTGGCAAGAGCTGTGTGATGATGGTCGCTTGCTATTGCTCGTGGGTGGAAAAACGCATTGCTTTGAGACAGTCGGCCAAGGAGTTCAAGAAAGAATCAGATTTCCTTGAGATGATGACCTCGTATTACCACACGACAGGCTATGTCCATGAAGATACATTCATTAAGTATGAGTCTGAGTTTATGGTATTTAGCTATGATCATGCTGATAAGGCTTTTGAGCATCGATGGAAGAACTTGCATTGGCGGTATAGAAGGCCTAAAGTTTCATATGTTCCAGCAGAGAGGAATGTGGTGTCGCTTGTCACCAATTGGAGTAGGCTGGAGACAAGTTACGATAATATCCTTGATTTTAAGGAGGATTGGGATGTTGCGAGAAAGTTCATGAGAAAAGAACGCAATATTCTTGAAACGGGTATCTCATACGAGTATAATGATGTTTCTGGGGAAGATAATATTGTAACATCCGATGGCAAAAAGTTGGAACTGGCGAATAGTTCCAGCGGTATGCAATCACTGGTGCCACAGGTCGTTCATCTGGATTATTTGAGACGGGGTATATATTCGGCTGAGAGACTGGAAACGGATAAAACCTATGCGACCAAGCAGCTTATGAATAATCTCCTGGACATTCTCTATAAGAGAAACTATGGTAAGGAAAAGGGGGATATGATTTGTGAAGACCCCATCGTGGTACATCTGGGAGGGAAAGATTATACGTTCCGGTCCCAAAAGGTTGCCAGTCAGTTTACCAAGGAAGCCAGTTTCCTGATGAGAACAGATCATGCCGAGGTGTTCCTGGAAGAGCCGGAAAGTAATCTGTTCCCACCAACTCAATTCCAGCTGATGAATATGATTAAAGAAATGGGAACTGATAAAAAGCATAAAAATTTCTTCTTCATAGCTACTCACAGTCCCTATGTGTTGAGTTATTTGCTGCAGGAAGATTTGAAAGATTTCAAGTTGTTTCTAACCTATCCTGCCGGAGACGGCTACTATTATGTCAAAACGGCCACCAGTGATGACATACAACAGATATACGATAACGGGTCTGATGCATTCTTTAATTTTGAGGCCTTTACGAACTGATGAAGCAGTATAGAGTTTTCCCGGAATGCAATGTCGATACCAACTTTGTCGGTCAGCTGCTAGGCGGTGCAGTTATGCACAAAAGCACTTGCAACGAGGTCGCCAAGGCGGTGAATAATTCTGACCTGTTTGCTGTCGGCATCATTGATGCGGACAAACGGCAAGCGACCCTCGATCCCGGATTTACAGAATACGTTCAGGGCGGAAAGGCAGATGGAAAGACGAAGCACGTCACAATGTATATACATGATGACGGCAAGCGTTTTATGTTCACTATAAAACCGGCTATGGAGAAGTTCATTATGGATGCGGCGAAGGAACAGAAGGTGGATATGATGGATGCCGGATATGACAATACGCTTGACGGTTTCAAGAAGGAAACAAAAAGAATCACGGCTGAAACCGACCCTAAACTGCGAAGGTTGTTCGTTCTCATAAAAGACAATCCTGAGCTGAGCAGATTCAGAAACACTTTGAAGTATTTGATGACGGCTTTATATGGGACGGATGTGGAAGTCGCAAAGCAATATTTTAATGGAACTTTGACTGAAGAAGATCTGGAAGCTTTCTTTAAATGTAATCAGTCTGAGTTATGAAAAAAACACCACAATCTGACATCGAAGCTCTCCTGGCGAGTGTGCCGGAGGAGGGTGGTTTCGAC
>CAYNMA010000208.1:0-2660 GCA_964398075.1 uncultured Bacteroides sp.
CTTGGATTGTTTGATGAACATATTATTCGTGCTTTTTATTTAAGTTTTTATAGCATGTTTAGTATTGATAGTATTTGTAGGGAAGTTCGTTTCTCAACAAAAAGAATTGTTCGAATGTCGCATTATGTATGGCTTTCATTTGTAGAATTCTTCTGTAGGTACTCCCGTTCTCGTTCCAAATAACGGTTTTCCATTTTATGAAAGAAACAATGATTACAGATCGCAAAACAAATAAAACACATAAACACTGTGATTGTGACAATAAACCCCTCTTTAGAACATGTACACTCAAAGCAAGGAGCAGAATAAATTATATATTTCACCAGTAGACTAACCATAATGAACAATTCCAACACAGCAGATATTTTAACTATTTCGCCAAAGAGACCTTGTACAATACTCAATCCACGTTTTCCAGAAGGCTTGTATGAAGAGGGTAAAATCTCGGATGTATCATTTTGATTTACAAGTCCATACTCTATTCTAATTTTATGAATAATAAATTGTTCTAACCGCTGGGAAGTACCTTGAAATATGCAAATATGGATTATGATTGCAAGAACTAACAAAGAGAAAATGGCAATAATAGACAATTGAGTCAAAGAAAAACAATTAGAATCGAAAATTCTCGTTTCAAATTCATTTGTACTAAAGACATAAGCATAGCCGTAAAAACTAATAGCAGCAAACATGCCAACGATTAGAGAAACAACACTTGACAAACCTGAATTATTATTCACCGCATACTGTTCATGAAGTTGCAATTGCATTTTTTGTTTTACATCTTCCTTGTTTTGTGGACATTCGTTGTATGACGAACCCTGTGCATTTTCACTTTCCATAATTTAATTTTTTTGCAAATAACCTAGACCTTAATTCTGCAAGATAATCCTCTTATGGGATGAAGGGTACATATTTTACCTTGATAAATTCAGTTGTATTATTTATCTTAGCGGAGCCATGGCATAAACATACATTTCCCAAAATCCTTTGGAGAAATTTTAATTACACCAACCACCTCTTTTTTCTCCCATTTGACTTCATTAAGAGCTTCTTTCTCAACATCTTTAAATGAGGATAAACTTAATGACATATCAACATCAACCCATGTAAAAAATTCGCGGCCATCATCATTTATACACTTTATAATCACATGATATACTTTTGTTTCCATATACGTTTATTTTTAATCATTGTTAGGAGGCTGCCTAACGTTACTTGTTAGACAGCCCCTTCCAAAATTTTAACGTGTAACTTCGCATTCAGAACATCCACCCAGCATCCTGTATGGATTTGGGTTTACACAATAATTAGTGTCTTTTTTCGTGTGCGTTGGACACCCTGCAGCATAAGAACCAGTAGGAAGGTTCTTAGCAATCATTTCTGCTTTTTGATAAGCTTTCATAATATAAAAATTTTGCTTGAGCTATGTGCACTCGCTCGTTATAATAAATCATACACACATCCGCGCACAATGTGTGGTAGGTTATATTCTTTTGCTCTGTTCCGATAGGAGGCAACCATTTGGAATGTTCGGGCAGTCGGAGGTGTTGCAATAACTGCACACGGCTGCTGCGATGCAATGGTTTCCTATTCTATGTGGTTGTTCAAATCTCATGTTTTACTACATACTTTGTTTATTGCACATATAGACACACAAAAAGCGCAGACCTCGTGTTGCTCACTTACAACTCGAGGTCTTCGCATTACCTTAACAGTCAAATAAGCAACAGGAAACCTACGCTGATATGACTACATTACACCACGGCGGTATAATGGGAATTGTCATACCCATAGGCATCTATTGTTACTTTGCTCCTGACTGTTAATTTGAAAAGTTGCGAAGTTTTCGAGTCGTCAAACACAAAGCGCAATAAACGCTATTCAATATGTCTAAATCTACCCTAATGCGAGGACATATCCCCCACCTGCGTAGATTTACGCAACAAAGGTAAGACTTATTTTTTAGATTGCAAAATATACTTCAATCTTTTTATTGTTTATTTTTATTTTGCGTGGATAATGGTGTGACATTCTTTGCATTACGGATATTCTCTCGTTGCACGTGCCACTGCGTGCATGTTGAGTTGCCTGCTCGCACTGTGTGCGGTTCTTGTTTCCTTTGCACTGCGTGCGGTTTTTTTGTTTCCTGCTCGCACTGCGTGCTCACGAAAAATTGAAGAAAAGAGGCGAAAGCATTAACGGGCTCGAAAATTACAGAAAATGTTCCAAAGTGCTGACATATATCTCATTGCTTGGTGTTTTTTCCTTGCCACTGCGTGGCAGAGAAATTAAAAGAAAGAGGGCAAGAAATAAAAAGACTCCTGCTCGCACTTCGTGCGAGCGAACAGAAAGGAAATGAAAGGGTTGTTGTTGATGTTCTAGAAGGTCTAGATCGCCCCTGCGGGGCTGTTCTAGCTATTCTAGAAGATCTAGAATTGAGAGGCGGTATGCAATACCGTCTCTACAGGTGGGAGCATGGCATAGTATGGTAGAACGGGTCTGGCGACCCGAACGACACGGGGGCGTGTCGTCTCCACAAGCATTGCACGGTATTCTTGTTCAGTCTACTGGACTTCACTCGCTCCGGCAGACTCAGTGCTTGCGCACCTGCCTTCGCTTCACGTCTCCACGATCATCGTTGCCGCAAGCGTGGTATC
>CAYNMA010000209.1:0-2639 GCA_964398075.1 uncultured Bacteroides sp.
ATTCATCCCATTTTTTCCCATAGTAAGCTTTCCTATCACTAGATAAGTTTTTAAACAATTGAGGTTTGATATGCTCAGAGTTTGTCAACTTTTGTCCTCTTGAGTTCATCGTTATATATAATTCTTCGCCCTGCGATGTATTTTTTACATCAAAGTACCAAAACTCTAATTTTTCCAGAATCGTTTGATAGGTAAGATTGACGTATTTCTCCTTAGCAATTAAATCAAGAGTACCTAAAATTGATCTAATTGTGACATCGTTCTCATATTCATTTAAATACCACGTTTGAGCTCTGATAGACTTGCCATCGACATAATTATGATGAAATAGTTGGCGTAGAAATAGCTCGGTAAGAGGACGAACATTATACGAAAACGACATAGTTGGTTTGTCAATTTTTAATAAGGCACGGAATTTACCTAACTGATTATTTTCAATGCTTTTGGCAAATAAAAGCAAAACCAATGTAGTTAAACGCTGCTGCCCATCTATCACATAGCGCTCCGTATTATCAACTGTATAAGAATATAAGAAGCCAACATTAACCTTTGCATTGTTGTTACCAATACGTCTATTTATATCTTCTAAAAATCCTTTTACCACTTTGTCATTACTTCCCCAAACATAATCCCGTTGTATCTCTGGAATGATTAGACTGTATTTTTCCTCGAGTAGATTCTTTATATTATACGCTTTCATATTTATTTTATTTTAAATTTTTAACTAGAGTGTTCAAAAGGTCAGCAGCTTCTTCAGCTTTTTCCTTGATATTATTTTTAGTCCAACGCCATTCCTTATCACTTTCATCGTTGATTTTCCGGAGAAAGACATTGAGAGTATAAGGACGGATATAATAATCTATCTTCATGTATTCATCAATGATGCGATTAACCTTTTCTTGGTACAGAGCGTTTCGATAGCTTCTATTAACGTGTTTATTTAGAAGCACTAGATTGCCAAAACTATTCTGATGAAAGTTAGTCATTATTTCATTGATGCTTATGATATTTGCATCGGTTAACTTCTCACCAAATGTATCCAAAAGTGCCATTAATTCACTTTTAATATCTATATCCTCCTGGTTATCGTAAGTTTTTTCCACGAACTTTATCCATTCATTCTTATCAACCACCTTATCTCCCTCACTAGGATTCGGGCTGCATGAACGTATATGCTCTCGATCTTCCTCATGACTACAGAGATAGTCGACTGATAGATGATGTTTATATCCATTTTTTTCTATCCACAGTAACTCTATTAAAACTTGGAGTTTGTCAAATTGGTTATCAATATACCAATCATGATTAAGATCGGTTATAGCTGCCAATATATCTGTGTGTTCAAAGTCAAATAGTTCGCAAACTCGCTTTTTTATCCCATCTATAAAAGACTGACGATCTGTTCCATGTTTCTCAATTTCCTTCCATTCATTCCAGATAGCGCTAAAATTCACCTCTTTTTTAAAGTTAAAGAAAAGATAGCCAAGCCAATGATAAATTTCAGGTCGTTCATACCACTCTTTCAGTGTTTTATGCATTTGCATCAATGTTTCATACAATTCCCAATGATCATCTTCTTCCAACTTATTGGTATCAATGCCATGTTCAAAAAAAGGAAAGTCAAGAACATCATCTTCTTTCTTGGTTACTAAGAAATACAGCTGGTATAAGGTATTTATTCCATAATTGTCCTTTTTGATTTTAAATTCATCGGTCTCTATTTTAGGCAGCATTTGTTGAAAAAAGGTTTGCCTATCCTTATCACTCCACCAATGCCCAATTTCATCCAGTTCTAGGCCTATAAGAATACGGAATTCGCGTACTTTGGTCGGCGATATTTCTCCATATTTTTCTCTGGCAGCCCTTGTTATCAATTCTGCCCGCATGAGATCAGAGCCGTCCAAGTCAACTTTTCCACTATTAAGACCAGCGAAAATAGATTCTTCATCTCCATCCGTCATCACATTAACTATTAGTTTTAGCCTTTCCAATATGGTGTCAATATGTATTGAATTGGTGTCAAACCAGTCTTTTACACCCCTTGCTACATCCAATATATACCAATAGTCTTTATATTCAGTCTTTTCGAAAATTTCGGCACTTATTTCAGTCTGCCAAATCTTACCCGTTGCTATTTCCTCTTTTAATTTTTTCTCAGTTTCTTCACGTACAGAATAGCGTATACAATTTGGAGAGAACTCAAAAGAGGTTTTATTGTCATTATTACCACAATGGACTAGATAAGATAAAATGATATACAGTGTCGTTAGTCGTTGTTGACCATCAACGACATTATAATACGAAAGTTCGCCATTAGAGTTAATAGGCACTAAGGTAATATTTTGCAGACAATAAAATGCATCCCTTGATTTTTCGCTTTGTTCAAACTTAAGCAGGTCATCCAAGAGCGTTTTTACATTGCTCGCATTCCACTTATATCCTCTTTGATATTCTGGAATATTGAAATATTGTCCATTAGAAATAAGTTTACAAAAGATCTCACGAACAGGAAATAAAAGTTCTTGTTCATCTTGTTTCTTTAAAGAATCATCAAGTGATTGCTTCGCCTGCTGATTGTTGTTTTGGTTCATAATTGTTATTTTGTTAGTAATTATACATTGGTAAGTTTATACCTAATT
>CAYNMA010000210.1:0-2610 GCA_964398075.1 uncultured Bacteroides sp.
ATAACCTCTCGTTCGGCGGAGAAAATTCATCGAATAAGTTGTGATGAATCTAATTACAAATGCATTGTAATTTTGTAATCTTTTAATTCAGAGGTGGTAAGTTATTGATGGATAGGCTGTTGTTGTATTGCAAAACGGGTTTGGGTTTTGTAATCGGAGTTGTAATCGAGTGCGTTACTAGGAATAAAGATTTTGTGGTGTCAGTGAAAAGTTGTATTTTTGCAGCAGAATTCGTTCAATAAATAAAGTGTTACTATGGCTGAGCAAGACAAATTAAACAAACTACTCTCATTTTGTATACCACATGGAGTCTTTTTTTCGGAGTGGTTAACTGCCAATGGTTGGTCAAATCAGTTAGTCCAATGTTATTGTGATAATGGTTGGTTTGAGCGTTTATGCAGGGGTGTTATATTTCGTAAGGGAGATACACCTCAAGTTTATGCAGCAATAGCATCCTATAAAAAACAAATAGGCGATGGCTTGCATATTGCTGCCAATTCGGCACTGGAGTTGCATGGCTATATGCATTTTGTTCCAATGGGGAAGCCACGTTTGATAGTTGCTCTGCATAATACCTATACTCCGCAATGGCTTAAACTCGATACTTTTGATAGACATATAGTGCCTGTTTATATGAAAGCTTTCTGTAATCCTCCTGAAACAAAATACGAGAATGAACTTGAGTTACCTATCTCTTCTGCAGAACAAGCATTTGCGGAGTGTTTACAATTAGCACCGACCTACAATAGTTATATGGACCTATATCTATTGATGGAACTCCTGACAGTATTGCGTCCGTGTGAAGTAGAACGAGTCTTGCAGCAGGTCGAAAATCAACGAGTGAAGCGCATGTACCTCTATATGGCCGAAAAAGCGGGTCATGCATGGTTCGAAGATATAGACATCTCAAATGTAGGTTTAACTGATTCGCCTCTTCGTATTGAAGCGGGAGGAACATTTATCAATAAATACAAAATAACCATACCAACAGAATTAGCCAATTATGAATAATCACGACGAATATCGCAAACAAGTTCAGTTGCTCTTACGCATTATACCACTGGTATATAAGATACCTGAATTTGCAGTGCATGGCGGAACCGCTATCAACCTGTTTCATAGAAACATGCCACGCTATTCCGTGGATATTGACTTGACCTATATACCCATTGCTGGACGAGAAGAGAGTTTAGTTGCTATAAATACTCTATTATCCCAACTAAAGAAATCTATTGAGACTACAATACCAGGTATACAAGTCGTTCATAAAACAAATGTTTGGAAATTACTTTGTGCTCACCAAGGTGTAAGCGTAAAAATAGAAGTAAATGGTACGAAGCGAGGTGTTATAGAAGATGTAGAAATAAAACCCCTATGCGAAGCCGCACAACGAGAATTTCAAGTATCGACCAAATGTCGTACCGTATCGTTTGGTCAATTGTATGGTGGAAAAATCTCTGCGGCTCTTTCTCGTCAACACCCCCGCGATTTATTTGATTGCAAATATCTAATGGAAGACACGCCATTCGATAGGGTTCGAAATGGAATTCTCTTTTGCTTGACGGGAAGTGATAAGCCAATTGTTGAATCATTGATGCCCAATCCAATAGACCAACAAGACGCATTAGATAAGCAATTTCTTGGAATGACAGAAGTTCCTTTTTCGTACGAAGACTATGTAAGCACACGAAATCAATTACATCATTATGTTATGAATGGTTTGCGCGAACAAGATAAGCTATTTTTGCTATCTTTTGAGCAGGGCGAGCCAGATTGGAAACTTTGTGCAGCAGGAGATTTGAGCATTTATCCTTCCGTTCAATGGAAACTTCTTAACTTAGCGAAACTCAAGCAGCAGAATCCACAGAAGTTACAAACAGAAGTAGAAAAACTGAGAAAATGTTTTGAATAAATTGCAGATTTGCGCCGCTATTCTATTGTTTCGATAGAATAGAGAGGCAAAATTACAACAAAAAAGCATCAGCGAGGTTTTGTCCTCACAGATGCTCTTGGGTATGTTTTTGTTGCTACCATAGAATCTTTAACCGCGGGCGGGTCAGACACCCCACAAAGCAGGCTTTGCGGGGACCCCGTATGCGCCCGCGTCCCCAATCTTAAAAATCGTACATTTTGGGCGGTAGGGAGTTCCTATATAGTTCCTATATTCGTCCTATATAGTTCCTATATAGTTCCTATATACGTTTGCGGAGGGGTGTAATCTTAAAAATCGTACATTTTGGGAAGTTGGGAGTTGGTTTAGGAGTCTAGGAGTTTATTAGTTTAGGAGAAGTTTAATTGGTTGAATTTGGTTTATGGGTTTATAGTTGACAATAGAGGAAATAGTGGAATATAGAGAGCATCAGCGAGGTTTTGTCCTCACTGATGCTTTTGGGTATGTTTTTGTTGCTACCATAGAATCTTTAACCGCGGGCGGGGGCGCCCACGTCCCCATGCAGAGTATCGTCAAACGGGTCTTACGACCCGAACGACACGAGGGCGTGTCGTCTCCACAATAGCACGTCCCCAATCACGGTTGGGGTGCTGGTTGTTGAGTTGGTTCGCGCCAATGTAGGACGAAGTACCAATCTTTGCTGTAGGTGTTGGCGAAGG
>CAYNMA010000211.1:0-2581 GCA_964398075.1 uncultured Bacteroides sp.
AACTCTCCCCCCTGCAATCCGCCATCTTCCCCCTTCGGCTCTTCCTCTTCCGATGACTCTGCTGACTCACTAGCCACAGATCGTTCCGGACGGTGCAGTATCATGATGTTCTCTGCAATGATCTCTGTCTTGCTACGCTTGATACCATCTTTCTCCCACATACGTGTCTGCAGATGACCCTCTACATACACCTTCATTCCCTTGCGCAGACTCTTCTCTGCCCATTCCGCCATGTTACGCCATAGCACGATGTTGTGCCACTCCGTACGGTCGGGTATCTGAGTGCCGTTCTGCATTGTGTAACCACGCTCTGTCGTGGCTAATGGGAAATTGGCGATCGCAACGCCTCTGTCCAAATAGCGAACATCCGGGTCTTGCCCTGCGTTCCCTATTAAAATAACTTTGTTTACTGATGACATTGTCTTTTGTGTGTTATGTGTTGTTACTTGGATGTTTAAGAACACCCCTTATCTTTAATGCCTGCAAAGGTAGACAAAATATTTGCATAACCCAAAATATTGTCGTATTTTTGCGGTGCAAAAAATTTAATACTAACCATTAATACCTTTCTCATGAAGAGAACATCTGTATTGCTTATGGCTTTGATGCTGTGTATCAGTATCTTATACGCCAAGAAACCACAGAAAAACGACGCACCTGCAGCCGACTATCGTGTCAGTTGCATCGCTTTCTATAACCTCGAAAACCTCTTTGACACCGTCAACGACCCACTCATTAACGATGAAGAGTACCTCCCCAACGGTGGCATGCACTGGACAGCCCTCAAATATGAGCACAAGGTGCATAACATGGCGTACGCCCTCTCGCAACTCGGTACCGACCTCGACCCACGTGGTGCCGCCGTCATCGGTGTCAGCGAGATAGAGAACCGTGCCGTCATGGAGGATGTCGCTGCCGACCCTGTTTGGGGCGAACGCAAGATGGCTATCGTACACTACGATGGACCCGACCGACGGGGCGTCGATGTCGGACTATTCTACGACCCCAACCGATTCCTCGTTACACATACCGCCTCGCACCGACTCACCATGCCCGACAACCCCGACTTCCACACACGTGACCAACTCGTCGTCTCGGGATACCTCAAAGAGATGGGAGAGAAGATACATATCGTCGTCAACCACTGGCCAAGCCGATACGGAGGTGAAGTCGCTTCACGACCCAAACGGGCCGCCGCTGCAGAACTAACCAAACATATCGTCGACTCTATCTACGCACGAGAACCCAAAGCCAAGATCATCGTCATGGGCGACCTCAACGACGACCCTTACAACATCCCCTGCTCCAAGGTCTTAGGCGCGAAACGTACACGCGAAGAAGTCGGACAACAAGGACTCTTCAACACTATGTGGCAACTCCTCGACCGTGGCATCGGATCGCTCGCCTACAACGGCTCTTGGAACCTCTTCGACCAGATCATCATCTCCGAACCTCTCCTCAATGCCGACCCCGCCAAAGAACTCTCCTACTACAAAGCACAGATTTTCAATAAGGACTTCCTCACTATACAAGAAGGAAAAGACAAAGGTACACCAAAGCGTACACACAAATCCGGCGTTTGGCTCGATGGCTACTCCGACCACTATCCTACCATGATCTACCTTATAAAGAAAAAATAATCCTACGACATAAAGAAGAAATTCTTACTACGAAAGTAATATCCCATGACTATATCGCAACGCTCTGAGGGCGATCACCGCTCTCGACTTATCATGCCCGAGTACGGACGAAATGTACAGAACATGGTCGAATATGCCCTCACTATCGAGGACAAAGAGGAACGCACTCGATGCGTCAAGGCTATCATGCAGACCATGGTCAACCTCTTCCCCTACCTCCGAAACGAGGAATCCAAACATAAGATGTACGACCACCTCGCTATCATGTCCGACTTCCGACTCGACATCGACTCACCCTATGCCGAACCCGACCGTAACGCCATCCGTTACACCCCAGAGCGACTGCCTTATAACACCAGCAACGCTGTCCACTGCCGCTACTTCGGGCGACTCATCGAAGAGATGATACAGCAGGCATGCAACGAAACCGACCCGCAGCGCCGCCAACAGGCTATCCTGTTCATCGCCTCACGCATTCGGTATAACTATTTCTTGTGGAACAACGACTTTGTCTCCAAGGACCATGTCCGTGCCGATATCCTCTCCCTCTCCCATGGCGCACTCAACTGCGACTTCCCTGACTTCGACAACCTCTTCACCCGCCCACTCCAACAACGCCCAAATAACAACAATAACAACAACAAAACCAACAACAATAACAACAACAAAACCAATAATAACAATAACAACAAAAACCAAAATAACAAACCCCAAAACAACAACAACCCCAACAAATCCCAAAACAACAACACCAACCCCAACAAACCCCAAAACAACCAACCCAAGCCCCTATCCAACAACAAAAACCAAACCCTCAACAACCAACAAAAGAACCAAACCCCAAACAATCAACCAAAGAAGCACCACAAGTAGCCCAACACCCCACCCGTAGAGACGGTATTCCATACCGTCTCTCCAATCTAGAACATCTAGATCTTCTA
>CAYNMA010000212.1:0-2577 GCA_964398075.1 uncultured Bacteroides sp.
AGAAAAACACAAAAGACTGTCATTTTTCCTTGCCACTGCGTGGCAGAGAAATAAAAAGAAAAACTTGCACTTCGTGCAAGAGAAATGAAAAGAGCTCCGGCTCGCTTTGCGAGCGAGAAATTAAAGAAATAAAAGAAAGACTTGCGTCCATAAGTTATAAACGGACGCCCTGCGGTGGAATATCGTCAATTATTCATAAAACATTGTGATTCTTTGGTTTGAGAGACGGTATGGAATACCGTCTCTACTGTGAGGGATTGTTATTGAACTGTTAATGAGTGGATTGCAGGATTTCGTTGGCTTTGGCGAGAGCTAAGGAGATATGCGGTTGGATATATTGCTCGCCAATCTCTTTGTCTAATCCAAACTTGACCAACGTGTGCCGCACATTCTCATTTACTCCCGAAAGGACCACTTGTATACCTCGATTGCGTGTGCGCTCACAGAGATTTCGGAGGTTGTTGATACCCGTTGAGTCGATAAAAGGCACTTTACGCATACGAATGATACGCACCTTTACATTGGCATTTCGGTTCTTATCAAACTCTTCGAACTTGTTCGCCAATCCAAAGAAGAACGGTCCATTGACTTCGTATACTTCCACACCTTGAGGAATGTCTAAGTGTTCGGTGTCTTCGGGATTGATGACCTCGTCGTTTTCGGTGGCTAAGACATTGTCATCTTCAATCACACGGATAGATGAAGTCTGCGTTACTCGGTGTACAAACAAAGCGATAGCAAGGACAACACCGACCTCGATGGCGACAGTAAGGTCGACAAGAACGGTCAATAAGAATGTGATTATCAGCACAGCGATATCAGGAGCGTCTCCACGAAGGAGATACTTGAAGGTTCGCCATTCGCTCATGTTGTAGGCGACAATAACAAGAATAGCGGCTAAGCAGGACAACGGAATATACACGGCATACGGCATTAGGAAGAGATAGATAAGTAGCAGTACGATGGCGTGAATGATACCTGCGACAGGTGATTTACCACCGTTGTTGATATTGGCCATGGTACGCGCAATGGCTCCCGTAGCAGGAATGCCTCCAAACAACGGTGTGATGATGTTGGCGATGCCTTGTCCAATCAATTCGGTGTTCGAGTTGTGATGTTTGCCCGTTACACCATCGGCGACCATAGCCGCTAAGAGTGATTCGATGGCACACAACAAGGCAATGGCGAAAGCAGGAGAGACGAGACTCTTGATGGTGACATAATCGAATGTGGGTGCGGTAGGTTTGGGCATAGGTAAGCCATTGGCGAGTTCAGGAAACTTACTTCCAATAGTGGCGAGTTCGATTCCGCAGAACTTATTGAGCAGCAGCGACAACATCGTACCCACAATCAAGACGATGAGGGAGCCTGGTATCTTCTTAATGAATCGACTCCAAACGATGATAATCAATAGGCAAAACACGCTCATGCCGGTTTCTATCCAATTGATTTCGCTGATGTGCTGAAAGTAGCAAATCCATTCGGGAATGAATCCTGCGGGTACGTTCATGGTGAAGCCAAAGAAGTCTTTCATCTGCGTAGAGAAGATGGTCACGGCAATACCGCTCGTGAAGCCCACAACGATAGGATAGGGTATGAACTTAAAGACGAAGCCCATCTTGCATAGTCCCATTATCACGAGAAAAACACCTGCCATGATAGTGGCGATGAGCAGTCCTTCCATGCCATATTTGGAAACGATACCTGCAACAATCACGATGAAGGCTCCCGTTGGCCCACCTATTAGAAAACGGCTACCACCAAAAAGCGAGACTAAGAAACCGGCAACGATGGCTGTTATCAATCCTTGTTGTGGTGTTACACCGCTTGCAATACCGAAGGCAATAGCCAGAGGCAATGCGATGATGCCGACAATGATGCCCGCAATCAAGTCGGATAGGAACGTCTGTTTATCGTATCGACCAGGCTTAAACAGCGTGAAGAACTTGGGTTGAAAAACCCCTTGGAACATGTTTGTAATCTTACTTTTCATATTAAAGGGATGTTCTAAAAATTCCACGTTTCGTTATTTTGTTACTAATTTGGATGTTTCTCTACTTTTTGAGCGCTTTGTGGTTTTTATTTGTATCTGCTTGACTTTCACTCAGTCACAATGCTCGCATTGCTCCTTCGTTCAAGCCAACCATCTACTAAATAAAATTCCACAAATCATCTCAAAAGCAATTTTTACAACATCCCTAAACTAAAACCTTAAATACCTCTTGTATAGACATAAAAAGAGACCTTGCGTTGTGTTCGCTTGGTCTCTAAGGTCAATGCTATTCAAAAGCGGGCGCAAAAGTAATACATTTTCTTTGTTTGCGCAAGCACAAACTATAAGATGCCGGGCAACCGCATCAAAAAGTTATAAACGGACGACTTGTCATGAATTGATCATAAAGACTTTATTATCTTGAAGGTTGAGATGTGGAATTATCATGAAGTTTGAGAGACGGTATGAAATACCGTCTCTACGGAGTGGATGTTTGGCGCAGTATGGTCAAACGAGCCTGATGGCTCGAACGACACGAGGCTCGATACGGTATTCTTGTTCAGCCCACTGGACTTCACTCGCTC
>CAYNMA010000213.1:0-2546 GCA_964398075.1 uncultured Bacteroides sp.
TATTATTAACACTTAAAGTAAATACTTATGAGAACTTATCAAGCGAACGAGATTAAGAACATCTCATTGATGGGCGGTAGTGGCTCTGGAAAAACCACTCTTATGGAGGCGATGCTCTATGAGAGTGGAGTGATTAAGCGTAGAGGAACAATTGAAGCACAGAACACAGTGTGCGACTACTTCCCAGTGGAGAAAGAGTATGGTTACTCTGTATTCTCGACCGTATGCAACATCGAATTTGCAGGGAAGAAACTAAACATTATTGACTGTCCAGGTTCCGACGACTTCATAGGTGGTGTAGTGACCTCGCTCAATGTGACGGATACAGCCGTAATCGTCTTAGCCGCCAATGAGGGTGTGGAAGTGGGAACACAGAATCATTTCCGTTACACGGAGAAGTATAAGAAGCCGGTTGCATTCATGATCAACAAGTTGGACCACGAGAACGCCAACTACGAGCAATCGGTAGAGCAATTGCGAGAGTCGTTTGGCAACAAGGTAGTGGTGATCCAATACCCGATGTCGGTAGGTGCAGGATTCAATGCGGTTATCGATGTGTTGGCGATGAAGATGTATCAGTGGAAGCCAGAAGGTGGTGAGCCTGAGTTGTTGCCTATTCCTACATCGGAGCAAGAGAAGGTGGCTGAGTTGCGTAACACCTTGTTTGAGATGGCAGCCGAGGCAGATGAGAGTCTGATGGAGAAGTTCTTCGAGAGTGACTCGTTGTCGGAGGAGGAGACTCGTGACGGTCTGCGTAAGGTGTTTGCAGAGCGTAGTATGTTCCCAGTGCTGTGTGCGAGTGCGCAGAAGGATATGGGTGTGAGGAAGTTCATGGAGTTTGTGGGGAGCATAGCACCGAGTGTATCGGAAGCGCCAGCGCCAACGACATTGGACGGCAGGGAGGTAGTATGTGACCCGAAGGGTCAGACCTCGCTTTATATCTTCAAGACCTCGGTAGAGCCACATATTGGTGAGGTGAACTACTTCAAGGTGATGTCGGGTACGGTTCATCCGGCGGATGACTTGCAGAACATTGACCGTGGTTCGAAGGAGCGTATCTCGCAGTTATATACGGTAGCGGGTTCGATGCGTAACCCGATAGATGAGGTATGTGCCGGTGATATAGCCGCCACGGTTAAGTTGAAGGATTCTCGTACGGGCAACACGCTTGACACGAAGGACTGCGACTATCACTTTGGCAGTATCAAGTATCCTGATCCTAAGTATCGTCGTGCTATTCGTCCGGTGACGGAGAGTGACTCGGAGAAGTTGTCGGCACTGCTTACTCGTATGCATGAGGAAGACCCGACATGGGTGATAGAGCAGTCGAAGGAGTTGCGTCAGACGATCATTCACGGTCAGGGAGAGTTCCATCTTCGTACGTTGAAATGGCGTTTGGAGAACAACGATAAGATGATGATAGAGTATGATGAGCCAAAGATACCGTATCGTGAGACGATCACGAAGGCGGCTCGTGCGGACTATCGTCATAAGAAACAGTCGGGTGGTTCGGGTCAGTTTGGTGAGGTTCACCTTATAGTAGAGCCCTACGAAGAGGGTGTGCCCGTGAAGGATGTGTATAAGTTTGGCAATCAGGAGTACCGCATCAGTGTACGTGATACGCAAGAGATTCCGTTGGAATGGGGCGGTAAGTTACAACTTATCAACTCGATAGTGGGTGGTGCTATAGATGCACGGTTTATACCGGCTATCTTGAAGGGTATCATGGACCGCATTGAGCAGGGTCCGTTGACGGGTTCTTATGCTCGTGATGTGCGTGTGATCATCTATGATGGAAAGATGCACCCAGTAGACTCGAACGAGATATCGTTCCGTTTGGCAGGTCGTAATGCGTTTGCGGAGGCGTTCCGCAATGCAGGTCCAAAGATATTGGAGCCTATATACGATGTAGATATCTTCGTTCCATCGGATAAGATGGGTGATGTGATGAGTGACTTGCAGGGGCGGCGTGGTATGATCATGGGTATGCATTCAGAGAAGGGCTTCGAGCATCTGACAGCACAAGTGCCGCTGAAGGAGATGTCGAGTTACTCCACTACCCTATCGTCGTTGACGGGCGGTCGTGCCGGATTCACGATGAAGTTCAACAGCTATCAACTCGTGCCGAGCGATGTACAGGATAAGTTGCTCAAGGAGTATAGCGAGAGCGTGAAGGAAGAAGCGGATTGACAATTGAATTGACAATTGGACAATTGACAATTTGACAATTGACAGAGCGGGGTCCCTTGGTGGGCTTCGCTCTGGTTGTTTGTGTGGGGGGGGGCTTTTTCCTTGCCGCTGCGCGGCAGAGAAATGAAGAGAACTTCTGCTCGGGGTTGGGTTCCTGCTCGCACTGCGTGCTCACGAAAAATGGAAGAAAAGGGACGAAAGCAGGGAGAGGGTCGAAAATTACAGAAAATATTCAAAAGCGGGGGTGGGGAGATTGGGATTATTGTCATAAAACCGCGGGCGAGGCGCCCGCGTCCCCAAGCATAGTATGGTCGGGGGGATAGTGGACAATAGAGGGGATAGTGGACAATAGAGAG
>CAYNMA010000214.1:0-2426 GCA_964398075.1 uncultured Bacteroides sp.
AACTTCGATAAAAAGACATCATAGTATTTGTCTTTTAAATGTCTAGAAATTTTATTAATCATAGAATTTGTGATATTCTTTGTTTTTAAATCTTTCATTAAATCATCTCCTAACTTATACTAGTTTCCCAGTTTTCATATTCAGTACCTTCAAGAAGCCAAGTGTTGTTGTAATGCCACTCGAATGTAATACCTGTTTGGAATGCTTCAAGGATCCTAATTCTTTCTTTATGATTTGAAATATCAATGTATCCAATATCGCATTGTAAATAATTAAAGTATTCACGAGTTTTAATTATTGGCATTGAATTGTAGAATAAATTGTCCGCATAGCCGTTATAGTAGAATAAATCCCAAATCGAATTAAGAACTTCAGTAGTAGGCTTTTGTACACAATAAATTAATTTGTTTCCTGAATAATTATTGAATAATGCTAAATCATCTGATCCATTTAAATTTGGCGTATTGTTCATTGCTTCTTGTCGTTTATGTGCTAAATCATTATCATTCTTAATATTAGAAACAATATTGTTTGTTATTGAATTAACCGCTCCAACAGCTGCACCAGTTATAGATGCATTTTTAGCAAGAACATTTGATTTAGAAGTAGCATCCATTGCTGTTTTTACTCCGCTTCCTAAAAGTGAAGTTACTAAATTTGTAGTGCTTTGAATCTTTTGCAATGAATGTTGTTTCTGGTCAAAGTTATAACCAGTTCGCATATAGTTCAAATAATCGCTAGTATAAATTGTAGCTTGATTATTTCTTGAGCCTAAAACAATATTAGAATAAGGCTTTGACTCAGTTATTGAGCTTGATGATATCATGAAGTTGTTTGACATATTTAACGCAAATGTAATATCGCCGATTAAAGCAGTAGGATTCTTCATGTATTCAGGTTGAATTTCTAATCCAAAAGAATCATACATCAATGTATGTTTTCTAACATAAGAGCCGTAAAGCTTAGACTCAAAAGGCATATACCTTTGTCGAACCATTTTAGTAATTTCTTTTTGATTTGTATCGAGTTCAATTGTTTTAGAAGTAGAAGCGATTTCATCATTACAAATTAATTCATTATCTCCAAAGTTTACACAATTTGAAATGCTTATTGGAAGTTCTTGCAATTGCAATAATTGTGAATCGACTTTGTTTAAAGCATTATATCCATTTATTGTATCTGAAACGCTTGATGGAGTTATAGTCTTTTTGTATGAATAATAAGAAATATCATAAGATGAACCTTTATTTAAATCGCCAGTATCACTTTGACCATATACATAAAATTCATTAGTTCCAAAAACTGAAAGATAGTTAAACGCTACAAAGTCGGAACTTAATCCTGCTTGATAATATGTGACTTTATCTAAAACATAGAAATTTCCTGAATTGTTTAATCGAATTGGATATATATCAATATATGCTGTTGTTTTTAAAGTACTTGCATCTGTGTCAAATCTATTTCTTAATACAAATCCATTAGAATAGAACCAATGCTTGTCTCCGTTCTTAAGTTGTATAGCAATTTTAAAAATTGTATCAGTGTCTTTGTAAACTAGGATTTTTCCTTTACCTACATAGAAATCGCTATAAGTAATATCTACTTTATTTTGATTTGCCGACATTGTTTGGGTCACACTTGGAATAAAATACTTAATGACTTTATCAGTATAGTTGTGAACATAGTCAGTAGTAGTTAATGCTTTATATGCTACATAATTTTTTTCAGTTGTTAAGTCAGTTTTAGACTCAACTGCTCCTGTAACTTCCCCAAATCCTTCATCAACTTTATCAAATAATCTTATGTAAGATTTACCTGAGTAGTTAACCCAACGGTCTTTATGCCTACGATTAATTTTAACTTGCTTGAATAAGTCTCTATTCATTACATCTTTAGAATAAGTATTAACAACATCAAGTTCTAATCCAAACATATAAACAACTTCACTACACCAACGCTTTGAAGTGATAAAGTAGTAACGAGTGACATCATCTCTTGTTATTTTGCAATAATTGATATTATTTAAATTATCTAAATCAGTTGTTAAATCAACTTTAATCCCAAATTCGGCTTCATCATTCAAGAACTCTTTGACATCGTTAAACTCTATTTTTTCTTTAGCCGTTAAAGTAGAAAGATATGTTTCAATATCCTGGATACAATGGTTTGGCTTTATCTTACAATTTAAATAGTATGTAAGTTGTATCATTTTTCCTCCTTTTTGTTAGTCTTGACTAACATATAGATTAAAAAAATAAGCAGGTACTTCACACGAATTTGTAAATATCAAGCTAATCCGATATCGGCTCTTACTAAACTTTCCGTGTTTAGCTTGAGTTTGCTTGAGTGATTTATAAATCACATGTGCATTATTCCCTACTTACATTTTACAATACTTTATAAAGATTTTCAATTAAAACTGCACT
>CAYNMA010000215.1:0-2421 GCA_964398075.1 uncultured Bacteroides sp.
GGGCGTGTCGTCTCCACAATCACAGTATCTTACTTTTTGATCGTCTCCACAATCGTGGTATCTTACTTTTTAGTCGATATATTTGTTCAGTAGGATGAAAGCGATGAGTCCGATGGCTTCCAAGATGACACTGACTAACAAGAGTGCGTTCGACTGCAAGAAGAAATAGTAATAAGCAATGCAGAGAACACCGCACAATACCAATATTGCGCCTAAGTACTTAAGGAATGTTTTCATTGTAGTATGATTTTATACATTATTATCTTGTTTGTTTCTCTCTATGAGGTGGAGATTACCTGTTTTCTCTATGGGCGAGATCAACTTTTCTATGGAGATTACCTTGTTTCTATGGAGATTACTTGTTTTCTCTATGGGTGAGGTTGTCTCGTTTTCGTTTTTTTCGTTATGGTTTTTCGCCTATAGTTTTTCGCCGAAGGCGAGGTCTCCGGCGTCGCCGAGTCCAGGAACGATGTATGAGTGTTCGTTGAGGATAGGGTCGATGGCGGCGGTGTAGAGGACCGTGTCAGCAGGCATGACTCCTTCGAGGAAGTGTATGGCTTTCTCGGTAGCGATGACGGATGCGAGTATGACTTTGTCGGGTGTGCCTTTCTGCAGGAGTGCACGGTAGGCAGTCTCCATGGAACTGCCGGTGGCGAGCATCGGGTCACATATTATAAGTGTCTTTCCGTTGAGGTCGGGCGAGGCGATATACTCGGTGTGTATAGTGAACTCGGTCGGGCTGGAGTACTGTCGGTAGGCAGATACGAAGGCGTTCTCTGCGTTATCGAAGAAGTTGAGGAAGCCTTGGTGAAAGGGCAGTCCTGCTCGTAGGATAGTGGCGAGGACGATGGGTTCGCTGATGGTGTCGATCTGCATAGGAGCGAGGGGAGTCTCGATGGATTGGGAGTGATAGTTGAGACTTTGGCTGATACGGTATGCAGCGACTTCTCCGATGCGTTCGATGTTGCGTCGGAAGCGCATGGAGTCTTTCTGTATGTCCTTGCTACGCAGTTCTTTAAGGAACTGGTTGAGTAGGGATGGTTGTTCGGAAAGGTTGATTGTTTTCATTGTTTCTTGCTTTCTTTGAGGGCCTTTTTCTCGGCGGAAGTGGCTGTTTTGAGGCTCTTTATTTGGTATTTGTTTGTGTTCTGGAGTTGTTTGAGTTGCGAGGCTTTGTTTTGGATCTCGTAGTTGAACTCGGCGAGTGCGATGAGGTCGTTTTTGAGAGTCTCTCGTTGTGTTTTGAGTTCCAGCATTTTCTTTTGGCAGGCGTTGATGTCCTGTGAGAGTCGGTTCTCTCGTCGAGCGACATCTTGCAGTTGCGACTGTTGCGTGCGGGAGTCGATGAGTTCGTTCTTGAGTATGGCTTTGCGTTCTTTCTCGAGTGCTTTTTTGTCGGACTTATGCAGTTTGAGTTCGGCTTTATAGACTTTCTCCTGCGCCTTGATCTGTTTCTCTTTGTCTTTTAGGAGTTTGCTCTCGGCTTTGTATCGTTTTTTCTCGAGCCGTAGTTGATCTTCGACGACATCGAGTCGGTCTTTGTCGGCGTCGGCAGCATTTTGCAGGCTTTCGAGTTGTGCGATATAGTCCTGCGTGGTGGCAGATTGCGCGCGTAGGGAGTCGAGGTTGTAAGAGATGAGCGTGACATTGATAGGTGTAACGCTCAATGCCATAGATAGTTGTGCGGCGAGGCACAATGCTAAGGTTGTTAAGAATTTAGTTCTATTCATGATGATGAAGTTATTTGGCGGCAAAGATAGGGAAAAATTTGGGAATGCACAAATGGGGGGGGAGGAAATTGGACAATTGGACAATTGACAATTGACAAGGGGGGAAGCGTGAGTGGACGGAGACAGCGGATACGTTGTTAAAAAAATACGTGGTCAAAAAAATATAAAAAACTTAAGTCAAAAACGATTATCGGACAATGGGGGTTGGAACAAATATTGCCAAATATTATCCAAATATTCCTCGGATGGGCGAGCGAGAATATCAAATATTCCTCCATTAAAGTCCATTAAAAGCGTAGTTGTAAGCCTGTTATGTGACTTTGAGAGACGGTATGGAATACCGTCTCTACGGTGTGATTTTCCGCGGGCGAGGCGCCCGCGTCCCCAGACAACGCATACACAAACGGGCGTTCCGCCCGAACGACACGGGGGCGTGTCGTCTCCACAATCGTCGTCTCCACAATCGTCGTCTCCACAATCGTGGTATGGTAGAGGGATAGTGGACAATAGAGGATATAGTGGACAATAGAGGAACTAGATGTTCTAGAAGTCCTAGAAGTTCTAGCTTTTCTAGCTTTTCTAGAGGGTCTAGTAGTTCTAGTTTTTTGGTTGATTGTGAGGGGGGGGGATAACAATAGAGACGGTATGGAATACCGTCTCTACGGTGTGATTTCCCGCGGGCGAGGCGCCC
>CAYNMA010000216.1:0-2407 GCA_964398075.1 uncultured Bacteroides sp.
AGCCGCCATTTTTCAGAGCCTCGAAGATTCTTCTTCGAGGCTCTTTGTTTTTATCGCTATATCATGTCTACTCACTGCCTAGTCTTTTTAGTCCATCTAGAATTTCTAGTCATCCCACAAAATGACCTATAGACCCAAAATTTCTCACTTTTTTCTTGCATATTCCAAATGTTTTACTTATCTTTGTATCGTTTTATGAATGAGGACTCATTTAGTCCAGTCCAGACAATAGCCGAGTCGGTCTGTTAGGTCTAAATGCTCCGTCTCTCGTAAAGCGTATATTGACATATTGATGTATCCAGAGTTGGCTTAAACACCACACCAACCGAGCCTGAGTCCTAGGGCCACGGTGGTACAATTGATACGAATTAGGATGGGATGTCCTAAAAATTGCTTTTGAGATGATTTGTGGATTTTTATTTAGGAGATGGTTGGCTTGAGCGAAGGAGCAATGCGAGCATTGTGACTGAGGGAAAGTCAAGCAGATACAAATAAAAAACACAAAGCGCTCAAAAAATGGAGAAATATCCAATTAGAAGCAAAATAACGAAACGTGGAATTTTTAGAACATCCCTTAAATCATTTAATTAAAAACAAACAATGGAAAAGTCACAAACCATTACCCTGCTTGATGGCAGAACCCTCACTTGCTACGAGAACAATAACTCAGAGCAACCAGTTTCCAACACACTAAAGTTAGATACTACTGGCACTTATTTTCGTGTCGGTCGCCATGGTGCGTCCCAATCGACGAAACACGATGAAAAGAAAGACTCTAATGGCGGCGCTGCAGTAATCTCTCGTTCACAACTCTTTCTTACCTATTTTCAGACCTTCTATGCCCATCGAGAGCGTATCTTATCGGACAGCCGCATGTTTCTTGCACGCATACCTATGCGCAATGGCTTAGCCTATACGGGCACCAGCGGTTTTGAGTGCCCTACCTTAGGCGTGCTTATCGAATGGTTGCTCAATGTCCCTGAAGCCACCGAGCAAGACGAACAAGGTCGTGTGTGGATGGTGTGCGGTATTTCTGGTTCGCCTTTGTCTGGGTCTAATCGCTGTACATTGGTCGATGGCGAAGGAAATACCCTTTGCAAGCAGGTCAGCAGTTTTTTATCGCTTTGGTCGAATTTTATGCAAATAAACACTCGCTACGATGAAGCAAAGACGAAGTACCAGCACTATACTCTCGAAGAGGTGTTGGCTATATTCAACGAAGAGGGACTATTAACGCTCGACCAAAAAGAGATAACGATCTTACATCTAAATAACCAAATAGCCTGCCTCAAAAAACAGTTGGTTAATAATGAAAAATACTATAAAAGACGAGAAGACCGCTTTCATAATGCACTTATGAAACGACATTTTGTGCAAATGAGAGACATGGTCGCTGAACTAGATCAACAACTCGCTGACAATGAGAAACGCTTGCAGCAGATATATGCCATTCGTGCCGATTTGCGTAAGCAGTTCAAAAGTGGAGAATTGTTGCAGCACGACTTCCAAACGCAAATGAGTCCCCTCAATCGTGAGCGAATAAATTTGGTGGATTTCTTACATAAGAAGCCTACCAGTAAGATATGTGATACATTGTTTTATGGTGAGGATATTTCGTACACTGAGATGAAACAGTTTCTCGTCAACGCCCCTCAGACGGAGCGTAACAACCAACTGACAAACCTATTGGGCGGTGTCAAGTCGTATATTATACGACACTGACGACTATTGATTATAGGTTTGTGACCTATAGACTCCAAATACCCTACAATAGCATTTTTTGTACTCTGCATCTTGCTTACTTTCAGAACGATAGAGGTATTTTGTGGACGCGCGTCCTCATGCGGTGAAATTTTTTGGACGCGCGTCCTTGACAAACGGGCATCCCTTATTTGTCTATTAGTGTAAAGTGCTATTACAAAAGCAATTACGAGCAAAATCTCGAGAGCGCTCGATGCGTCTTATAAATTTCATTGAAAGCACTCGTTGCAAAACGGGCGTTTCTGTGTTATCTTTGCAGCTAGGATATTTGTATGAATGTATGGATGTATGATGTATGGATGTATGCGTTGCGATTCGTTGTTTTTAATGGCCCCTTTAATGGGCTTTAACGGAGGATATTTGATAACATCTTGATTCGCTTAGAAAAATATTTGGATCATATTTGACAATATTTGTTCCAAACTGATTGTTCATGTCAGTTGATAGATAGTTTGTTAGGATTTTTTGACTGAGAAGTTCATGACTCATTCGTGGTCATACGCCGCAGGCGACCGTTCACGAACCCCCATTTGGGTGTATCCCGAAAATGTCGTATCTTTGTCGCATATTACACGAGTGGGAGAACGCCTCCCGAAATAGTAGAGGGATGTCCTAAAAATTGCTTTTGAGATGATTTGTGGATTTT
>CAYNMA010000217.1:0-2365 GCA_964398075.1 uncultured Bacteroides sp.
ATACGGCGGGTCTTAAGACGGAGCCGGAGGGCGAGTTTTGGCGTTTGGTGCCGCAGGACGATTTCTTGGAGTCGATGGCATCGGCAGCCGATGGGGTGCATCAGTACTTCAATGTAACCAAGAACAACGAGTTGGGCACGGACTGTGTTCGCACGGTGTATATCGATGTGATGAACAACCTCTCGGTGGACTGCGACTGCAGTGCGCACCCTGCTAATCCGGAGATGAAGGACATCGGTGTGTTGGCATCGCTCGACCCAGTGGCATTGGACCAGGCTTGTATCGACTTGGTGTTCAATTATCCGTCGACCGAGGACGACAATGCGGCAGCGTTGATTGAGCGAGTTAATAGTCGTCATGGTATTCATACGATAGAACATGCAGCCGCTATTGGATTGGGAACACGCAATTATCGACTTGTGGAATTAGCAATTAACAATTAACAATTAACACAGATGAACGGGCGATTAGAAGAGATTGAGCGTAAGTTCTTGGTAAAGGACCGGTCGTTTGAGAGGATGGCGACGGGCGTGAAGCGGATTGCGCAGGGTTATCTATCGCGTGACCCGCAGCGCACTGTCAGGATACGGATATGCAACGACAAAGGGTTTATCACCATCAAAGGTGAGGGGGACAGTCTAGGTATGAGTCGTTTTGAGTGGGAGAAAGAGATAGCGCTGCAGGAGGCTCAGGCACTGCTGCGGCTCTGTCTGCCGGTGGTGATTGAGAAGGAGCGTTATATAGTGCCGTTTGAGGGTTTGACTTTCGAGGTGGATGTCTTTCATGGTAAGCACGAGGGGCTGGTGGTGGCTGAAGTGGAACTGGAGTCAACTGAGCAGAAGGTGACGTTGCCGTCTTTCATTGGGCAGGAGGTGACGGGCAATAAGCGGTATTACAATGCCTATCTATCACAGGAACAATAGGAACATTCTTGGAATAGCAATAACAACATCTAACATTATACAACAATGACATTTACTACTAAAGATTTGGAGCAGCTTGCGCAGCATGGTATCTCGGCTGAGCAGGCTGAGAGTCAGTTACACTCGTTCCGCACGGGTTTCCCAGCGTTGGATATCGTGTCGGCAGCGACCTTGGAGAAAGGTATCTACAGTCCGACGGACGCTGAGGCGAAGTCGTATATAGCCGACTGGGAGGAGTATCTGAAGGGCAAGCATGCGGTGCTTAAGTTTGTGCCGGCATCGGGTGCAGCGAGTCGTATGTTCAAGGACTTGTTTGCTTTCCGTGACGGTGGCGAGGAGACGGCGTTTATTGTCACATTCTTTGCGCACTTGCAGGAGTTTGCTTTCTATCCGGAGTTGCACAAGCGTGTAGAGGCGAAAGGTGTTCAGAACGACAAGCGTGCGATAGTGAGTGTATTACTCGATGACATGCAGTATGGGCATCTACCTAAGGGATTGTTGCTCTTTCATCGTTATGGTGAGGAGGCTCGTACACCGGCGTTGGAGCACTTGGTAGAGGGTGCGTTGTATGCAGTGAATGAGGAGCGGGATGTGAATTTGCACTTCACTATCTCGCCTGAGCATAGACAGTTCTTTGAGCAGCATATAGAGCAGAATGAGAAGGAGTATGCTCGGCGTTATGATGTGAATTATCATATCTCTTTCTCGGAGCAGAAGGCTTCGACGGACACTATCGCTGCCGACGAGAAGGGTGAGCCATTCCGTGATGCGAAGGGTATGTTGGTGTTCCGTCCTGGTGGGCATGGAGCGCTGATTGAGAACCTTTCGGAGCAGAAAGCGGATGTGGTGTTCTTGAAGAACATCGATAATATGGTGCCAGACCGACTGAAAGACCCGACGGTGTATTACAAGCGACTGTTGGCGGGTATCTTGGTTCGGCGGCAGGAGCGTGCATTTGGTTATCTCAGACTACTGGAGGAACCGTGCAGCGCAGAGCAGTTGGCTGAGATACGGCAGTTTGTGGAGAAGGACTTATGCTGCTCGTTGGCAGGAGAGGTATCGGCTGAGACGCTTCGCACGAAACTGAATCGTCCTATGCGTGTATGCGGTATGGTTCGCAATCAGGGTGAGCCTGGTGGTGGTCCGTTCTTAGTTAGGAACGAGGACGGGAGTGTGCAGTGTCAGATATTGGAGAGTTCGCAGATTGCGGATAAGTCGTTGATGGAGAAGGCTACGCACTTCAATCCGGTGGATTTGGTTTGCGGGTTGCGTGACTACAAAGGTAAGGCGTTTGACTTGAAGCGTTATGTAGATCCGAAGACAGCGTTTATCTCGCAAAAGTCGAAGGACGGCAGGGCGTTGCAAGCGTTGGAGTTGCCTGGTCTATGGAACGGTGCTATGGCCGATTGGAACACGGTGTTTGTGGAGGTTCCTATTGAGAC
>CAYNMA010000218.1:0-2281 GCA_964398075.1 uncultured Bacteroides sp.
TACAAAGATTAGTTTCTAAGGAATTAAAACTTTGGTTTGATATGAATCCTAAAGAAGCTAAAGCTATTGTAGAAAAAGCTTTGCTGGCGAGAGCTGCTAGAGAAAAGGCTAAGAAAGCGAAAGATGCGGTAAGGAATCAAGCTGAGAAAAAGAAGAAGGCTTTAAAGTTTGATAGTAAATTAGCTGATTGTTATAGTAAAGATAGAAGTCAGTGTGAAATTTATATAACTGAGGGCGATTCTGCTTCAGGCAACCTCAAAACCGCACGTAATAATGAATTCCAAGCAGTTATGCCAGTTAGAGGAAAAATCCTTAACACTCAAAAGGCAACTTTAGATAAAATCCAAAAGAATGCAGAAATTATGACAATGATTGATGCTTTTGGATTAACTATTGATCCAAAGAATATGAAAATCACTTATAAGCCAGAGAATTTAAGATATGGCAAAATTATCATTATGAGTGATGCAGACGTAGACGGCAGCCACATCAAGAATCTGTTCTATACTTTCATTTGGAATTTCTGTCCAGATTTAATTAAAGATGGTTATATTTATGCGGGAGTGCCGCCGCTGTATAAGGTCACAATCGGCAAAGAATATAAATATCTTAAAAATGATGAAGCGTTAGAACAATTTAAAAAAGAAAATTCAAATCGTAAGCTCATCGTACAGAGGCTAAAAGGCCTCGGCGAAATGAGCGTCGAAGAGACTGAGGAAACGCTCACAGACCCAGAAGGTAGAATTATTAAACAGATAACAGTAGAAGATGCGAAAGCAGCTGATAGATTATTTGAAGACTTGATGGGTAGTGGAGTAAACGCAAGAAAAGCTTATATTAAGGAACATTCAAAGGAGGCTACTTATAATGAATAATGATGTATTACATGAATTAGGTACAAATTTCATCGAGTACGCGGTAGCCGTTAACACTGACCGTGCGATCCCCAATGCGACCGATGGTTTGAAGCCAGTAGCAAAGAGAATTCTTTATGGAGCTTATGATTGCGGGTTTAAGTATGAAAAACCGCACGTTAAGTGCGCAAACATCGTAGGAAATGTAATGGCAGACTGGCATCCACACGGCGACAGCTCTATTTATGGAGCACTAGTTCGTTTGTCGCAGAATTGGGTAATGCGTTATCCATTAATTGATTTTCACGGTTCTAATGGTAATATAGATGGTGATGGTCCAGCCGCTTACAGATATACAGAAGCAAGGTTGGCAAAAATAGTAGAAGATGGTATGTTAAATGGCATTAAGAAAAATGCTGTTGATTTTACATCTAACTATTCAGAAACTAAACTTGAGCCAATCGAGCTTCCAGCAGTATTTCCAAATCTGTTATGTAATCCTAATAGTGGAATTGGTGTAGCAATGGCGTGTAATTGGGCGCCGCATAATCTGCGCGAAGTGGCAGCCGCAATTAACGCATATATCAATGGTGAAGAGCCAACATTGCCGGGTCCGGATTTCCCGACTGGCGGTATTATCATAAATAAAAATGATATTCCAACTATTATGAAGACTGGGCACGGTTCAGTTAAGGTAAGAGGAAAATATCAAATTGAAAAAAATAATATTGTCTTTACTGAATTACCATATGGTGTCGGCACAGAGAATATTATGAACCAAATTGGCGCAGCTTGCGACGCTGGCAAAATTAATGGAGTAGATGATATCAGAAATGAAAGTAATAAGAAGGGTTTCCGTCTTGTTATTGAATGCGATAAAAGCGCTTCATTAAATACAGTAGTCAATAAATTATTTGCGGAAACTGATTTACAAACAAGTTTCTCCTATAATCAAGTTGCATTAGTTGATAAAACTCCAACAGAGTTAAAATTAAAAGATTGTATTAAAATTTATGTAGAATATAATACAAAGTGTATTGCAAGAGAAGCTGAATTTGATATGAATAAAGCAACTGAAAGATTAGAAGTTGTTTTAGGATTAATTAAGGCTTTAGATATTATTGATCAAATAATTCAAGAGATAAAGAATTCAGAATCGTCTGCGGTAGCTAAAGAAACTCTGCAAAAGAAATATCAATTTTCAGAATCGCAAGCAAAAGCAATCTTGGATATGAAATTATCCAGATTAGCTAAATTGGAAAAACAAGAATTAATTCAGGAAAAAGAAGATTTAACGAGTTTGATTAAAAAACTTGATGAAATTCGTCAAAATCCACTTCCAGAGTTGCAGAAAAGACTTGCAGAAATTGTTGCTAAATATGGCGATGAGCGCCGTACAGAGCTTGCCCAAATTGAAATTCCAAAAG
>CAYNMA010000219.1:0-2207 GCA_964398075.1 uncultured Bacteroides sp.
CCGGATGATGCCGTAGCAGACAAGAGAGTCTCTGCTGTGGTGAGCAGGCAGAAAGCCCACTCACCAGCAGGAACAAAAAGATACTATGAAAAAACTTACGCATCATTAAATAGGCTCGACTATTGGCATTACTAATCCCTGTGCATTCTTTGTAGACAAAACTAACATGTGATCACTACCAGCATCATACATCGATACTTGGTCGTCAAAGTTTGCAAGAAAGCGCAAGACAGAGAGTATCATCTCCCTAATATAATGGCGTTTTATTTTATCACTTATTTGTATTTTGGCGCCTTTGGCTTCTTTCTTTACTTTATCAATTACCGACGCAATACTGCATGTCTCAATATATTTACAGTCTCTTTCGGATGGTTGTATATTAGCCCATCTCGCAAAGGACATGTGGTCGATGTTATATTTATATATGCGGCGTGCGTAACTGCCAATATCAAATGTTTTGTCGTTCTCATTTTTCTTTACCCCATCAGGATAAACAAGTTTATGAATATACTTGTTTTTTGGACAAGCAGCAAAGGCAAGACTTGCAGCGTCCGTAGCGACTATATAACCACCTTCATCTACATATATGCCGGTAAATGCCGTTCTTGCATTTGCATTCTTTCTGTAAGAGTCAGTAATTTGAAAAAGGTCTCTCCATGCCTTAGCAGGAATCTTTGTGGTCTTTTCCAAGTCTTTGGCAGGCACGCATTCAAGCCCATCTATTGACTGACCATACGCATTAACTCTTAGGAGCGACTCTTTTGTGTGTACAGGTCTAACTCCGGTTTCTTTGGCTGACTGCTTTTTAGTGATTTTATCAGCCACCTTTACCCTGCCGTCCCATTGGTCGAGGAATTTATTACCATCATAAAGGACAATGGCTTCTTTGTTTTTAATACACATCTCGTGCAGTTGTACTTCGTCGCAATAGAAGGCAGGTATACTTACAGCTACTGAAGCCTTGGCTGTCTTAGCAGGCTTATAGACATAGTTTACAAGATATGCCAGTCCATTACCACGATTAAGCCAGTCTTGCGATAGAAGGTTAGCAGTTCTGCCATAGGCAACATAGATAGCGATATTCGTTTTACTTTTGTGTGCAGGGTCGAAAGGTACAAAGAATACGCTTGAGTTTGAACCTTTGAATTTAGCAGCAGTGGCAATAGCGTTACGGATGATTAAGTATTGTTTGTAAGAGATAGGTATCTCGTTGTCATGTATCTCTGGCTTGGGATATTTGGTAGGTCTTAGTACGGCAGTCTTTCTATCATTGAGGAAGGCAGCCATCTCTTTGAGTAATTTATCAGCGAGTGGTTTAACTTTATCAAAGTCTTTTTCGTTGAGATATATTCCATATCTCTGTGCATCTTGGATATAAACGCTCCACGGTTTAGTCAGGATACGGTTCGTTTTTCCTTCCTGTTTGTAGAGATAGCAGATATACTGTTCAAAGAATCGAGCAAAGACTTCAGTTCGTCTACGCCAGTACTCGCTTGATAGGTTTCCTTTTTTGAAGGAGAGTAGTTTAGCAAACGATTCGGATTGTTTGATAGAATCGACGATGGCGTTGGTTAGAGCACGGAGTTGTCCGCCTGTGTTGGCTCTCTGCAATAAGACTTCTGGCGACATAACAGCGACTGTACTATGTCCTCCTGAAAGTGCGGTATAGTATTGGTTCTGGTCGACGAAAGCGCCGAAGTTATAGTCGAGAGCGTGCCCATATTCATGTGCGAGCGAGCCCATACCTTTCTTTCTGGTAAGGTTAATCATATTAAGCACCGACTCATAGTGAGCGAGAGCGCCACGGTTACCTCTGGCACCGAAGGCGATACCGATGTTGTGGTCGAAGCCGATGTTCTTAGAGCCCATCAGGTTTGCCATCTCAGCAAGCGTGGTCGTAATATCATTAACAAAGCCGAGTCGTTCTTCTTGTGTCGTCCAGTTACCAAACTCAAAACCTTTGAGAGAATAGAGGTTGAGCAGGTAATTTAGTGAAGTCATTGCATCAGGTTGGCGCATACTCTCTTCGAGATACTTCTTAGGCTGGGTGTGAAGTTGGTTGTATTTATCACTTTTCCCTTTATAGGAGATAGGCAAAAGACTATCACGCAGTAAGCCTTTGTTTTTGTAGGTGGTAGAATCGATAGGTTTGTACCATCCTATGTCAGTAATTTTTCCGTTCATTTGTTGAGAGCCATTTTATAGGT
>CAYNMA010000220.1:0-2201 GCA_964398075.1 uncultured Bacteroides sp.
TCATAGTGTTTGGCACGAACGACACGCAGCAATTCGCATTCGCCATGAGAGACGAATTCGAAACACTGAAGGAGGCCAAGACTAATTTCAGTAGTCTGCAGTACAACAGTGACCACCACAAGATAGGCTTCCGCTCGGACTCCCCTTCGGTCAATGCCATCCTGGATCAATACGGATGTCTGCTTGACAGACTGGTGCGACTCTCCGTCATTCCACGCAAGACCGTCCGTGGCGAGACCTTCTATGAGATTCAGAAGCCCTTCTGATATGTCCGCAAAAGGATATACATATGATACAAGAAGTACAATTTCAAGGTTTATCCCACTCTCCATCCGACCACAATGCCCAGGATGGAGAACTGGGCACTTGTCTTAATCTTATCTGCGAGGACGGAGCACTAAAGCCTATCCCCGAACCGCAGGTGACCGACAACAGCATTACTCTTCCCGAAGACGCAAGCATAGAGCTGACGCACAAGGTTACGCACAATGGCGAGACTCATTCTCACTACATTGTCAAACTTGCTGACGGCACATGGTGCTGGGCCGAGAAAGGTGGTGACGGCACGTTTACAACCATAGACCTTGGTGGTTTTTCGGCCAATGCGATTGCTTCGGTTGGGAACATGTTATGCTTTGTTGGAGATAGGAAGACAATAAATGGCCTTTGGAAAAAGAACAAATATATTGTTTTCTCAAGGGAAGATTTTACTTATTCGCTCAATTTTATCAGTACTCAGTCATATGCTCGTGCAGTAGCAGAAATGGGGGATGAGTATTGGAATGATGTCACATATTCCTATTTCGGCACTGGCACGGACGAAGGCGATCGAAGAGTTAGCGGTTTTAACTATGAGCAGATGCGCAACGCATTTAATGCGACCGATGCAATAATAAACAAAGAACTTACGAATGCCGGAGAAGAATGGGTTAAGGGTGTTGTTCTTGGTGTTGCAGCAGTAAGGCTATATGACGGATCTTATTATAATATTTCAAATATCTTCACTCTCGCCCCGGAAGCAATTGCCAACAACTTCTATTTTTATTCAGACGAATACAATAGCCAGTCATCCAAATGCTTCACATACGAAGCATATATCCATAAAGATTCCATTACGGTCAATATGGATATCCAAGGGCTTGAAGATATCGTCCAGGGCATTGATATATTTATAACCGAAGGAGATTATTATCTGGACATAGACCGTCCTTACAAAAGTCCAACATTTATCGTTGCAAATGCAGACGATACGACTGATTCGCATAGAAACGGATATATCACCTTGCTGCAGCAGGATAGTCAGACTTTGTATGATACGATTGATAACAAGACATTTTTTCATGCTTTGTTTATTGATAAAAACAACTTTGGTAAACAACAAAACCTAAAAAGACCGCTCAAAACAGAAGAAGCCATTAGTCTTTCTGATTTTTACCGAACTGATTTTGGTGGTAGCGTTATCGCTACATACAACAACAGATTACATATCGGTAATATAAATAGCGGTTTCTTTGATACATTCTCTATTTCGACTTCATACTGCAAGAGACAAAGATTATTCGGAAAATACTTGGATCTGCCACTCAGTACCACTGGAGCCATGATTAATTTTGATGGAGTAGAGGTGGAAATTATTGCAGTCATTACTGCTTCTGACTTAGGGACGGTATATAATTACGGCAAAATCCAATATCCTTTAGCACCAGTTGTAACCATTCCTATAACAGATGCAGACCAGGCCGTTCTATATATAAAGAAAGACGGCTTGTATTACACAAAAACAGTCACCCTTCATCCTTCAAGTTCGTTTGGTGCTTCGATTTTCGTTAATTGCAACAGTGATGGATATATTGCTATGTTACAAATTAATGATGTGAAACAGGACGGTACCTCTTATACCGATGGAGATGGTGGAGGGTCAATTAGTGGCGGTGGTGGCTCATTCGGAACACGTGCTGATTCTGATTCGTCTGGCACAAGTTCTTCTACAGTCACATTTACCGCTACAAGAAATGACCAATGGCAAGACTCAACTGCAGCTAAATGGGCCGAGATGATGCAATTATACAAAGCATCTGAGATAAGCAAAAATTCCCCCTCTCTCATTAAGGTCAGCGAGGCCGAAAACCCTCTCGTCTTTCCTGCCAGCAATAGTGTCCAGGTTGGTTCTTCTACAATCACCGCACTTGCCGCCAACACTC
>CAYNMA010000221.1:0-2171 GCA_964398075.1 uncultured Bacteroides sp.
AGGAATATTTGAACCATATTTGTCAATATTTGTTCCCATAAAATGATAGTTATTGAGTGCCCTCAATGTGTTGTTGATATTTTTGCCCCTAGTTTTTTATATTTTTTTGACCACGTATCTTGTCCCGCTCCCCCTGTTAATTGTTAATTGTTAATTGTTAATTGTTAATTGTTAATTGTTAATTGTTAATTGTCCCGCCCCATTTTCTCCCCTACATTCCGTCAATATCACCCACCTCTCCTACCAATAAACCCTATACCTTTGCCCCCGTACTAACTTATACAAGAATACATCATGAAAAAACTAACTCTCACCATTCTCCTAGCCCTCACCACTCTCGCCGCTTCGGCGCAGACCTATTGTGCAACCAAGGCGTTCGGCTATGGTCAAGCCGCTACCGGTGGCGGCAACGCTACACCTACCGCTGTCACATCTGTCAGCGAACTCCAAACTGCACTCAAAGCAACCGGCAGCAAGGTCATCATCATCACCAATGACATCACCTTCACCTCCCTTCTTAAGGTGAAAGCCACCAATAAGACCCTTATGGCACTGCCTGGTGTTACACTCACCTCAGACCAACAAAACAAAGCTAACTCGGGTATCCTCTATTTCCAAGATGGCTCGTCCAATATCATCCTGCGTAATATCACCTTCGTCGGACCTGGAGCCTACGACTGCGATGGTAATGACCTCCTCTGCTTCGATGGTGTTACCAAGGCGTGGGTCGACCACTGCGACTTCCAAGATGGATGCGATGGTAACTTCGATGTCAAAGGCAATACCGATAACCTCACCGTGTCATGGTGTCGCTTCCATTATCTCAAGACCCCTAAGTCCGGCGGAGAAACCGACGACCACCGTTTCACCAACCTTATTGGCTCAGACTCTAGCGACAAACCCTCCGATGGTACGTTCAATATCACTTGGGCATACTGTTGGTGGGACGAAGGCTGCGTCGAGCGTATGACACGCTGCCGCAACGCCAGTCTCCACTTCCTCAACTGTTACTGGAACTCGTCTGTGGCTAAATGTTATGTAGGACCCGAGAACGCCGACTGCCTCTTCGATGGCTGCACCTTCGAAGGAGCTCCTAAAACCGAAAAGATATTCCATCAAAACTATAAAGGTACGAATGGTGCCAAGTTCGTTGGTTGTACCGCCTCCAAAGGCCTCCCAAGCAATGTGACCGACCGCACCGTTGCCACGCCTTCTTACACCTATACCACCCTCGCTGCAGCAACGGCTAAGTCGGCTGTCTCCAATACCTCTTGTGGTGCAGGTGCAACCCTCACCGTCACCACTGCCGGTGCAGTGTCCTCTACGTGCGACGGCGGTAGCGTCACACCCGACCCGTCCACACAGGACTCCACCTCTACACCCGATCCTGATTCGGAAACAGAACCCGAACCCGACCCTGATGCCGATATCACACCTTCCACATCCGATACCGTCACCGTCAGCACCTTCTGGAATATGTCCGACTCCGACTTCAATGGCTTAGGCGAGATCGCTGCCGATACCACCATCCGCAAACTACACCTTTTGGCTAACGCAGACAAGTCAATGAACGTTGACGAAAGCAGCAAATCGTGTGACGGACTATCCTTTACCCATTGCCTCAAACTGGGCGGCACAGGGGGGGATGGCTATCGCCAAGCCGTTTTCTCGGTCAAAGGCAGTTGTGCCATCGATGTCTATCTCGTATCGGGCAAATCAAGCCAGGAACGTACACTGAATATCTGCCAAGGTGCTTTGGGAGAGAATATCCTTACAACCATGACGGCAGGTGCATCCATCGAAAAACAAAGTTATAACTATTCGGGTGATGCAACAACCATCCGCTTGTATTCGGCTAGTAGTGGTATTAACCTCTACGGCATCCGTGTAACCTATTCCAACACCGCCACCGCAGTTGATAACATAACCAACGACGCTGGGGACGCGGGCGCCTCGCCCGCGGAAGGTGCCACCAACTCCTCCGCCAACACCGTGCAGAAGATCTTCCGCAATGGTCAACTCTACATCCTCCGTTCCGGCAAAATCTACACCCTCACCGGTATGTTGGTAAAGGGATGTTCTAAAAATTGCTTTTGAGATGATTTGTGGAATTTTATTTAGGGATGTTCTAAAAATTGCTTTTGAGATGATTTGTGGAATTTTATTTAGTA
>CAYNMA010000222.1:0-2166 GCA_964398075.1 uncultured Bacteroides sp.
CCATTAATTTTCTGGGGGATGTCTTGTATAACTCAAAAACAACTTGTACCTTTGCAGCGCGAAACCCACAAGAGGGATGTCTGCCCCTTGTACGCCGTGGACACTTCCGTTGTCTGGAAGACCCTACGCACAAGCAGATAGGCTTCGGGTGGGCGTAGCAGACATACTAAAAGGCGTTATTAGCGCTGTGTTCTAACCTTGAAATTCTCGCAAAGTTTCGGATCGTACTGAACACCGCAACAAGACGCCCGCGGGATATGAGTATCCTGCTGACCTTATTTATATAGGGCATATCCAACGTGCCGACACGAACTTTGTTCATGTCCCCACTGAGGATATAGACCTATAACATGAGGCGGCATACCGATAGTTCATGTCGGCGTGGGTTTCGCGTTGCCACTTCATGTGCGATCGGGTATGCGAGAAACCTCAAGGTGTGGAGCGGCAAAGATAGAAACTCCACGCCTTTTTTATGTCTCGATCTTAATCATACACACCAGCATAGTCGGAGTCTCCTATGCTAAAAACAAACTTAAGTTTATATGGAAAAGAAAAATTCCAACGAAGAACTCCAATCGCGTCGTGAGTTCTTCAAGAAGGCCGCCAAAGCCGCCCTGCCCGTCGTCGGCGCAGTATTATTGGCAAGTTCTCCGCTTACCAACGCCTTTGCAACAGAAGAAAATGGTTGCCAATGGGGGTGTCAAGGTTCATGCTGGAGTTCATGTCAAAGCTCTTGCAGAGGAGCATGTGCACAAGGTTGCACCGGTAGTTGTCAGACTGGCTGTAAGGCTACATGTGCAAATAGTTGCAATGCCAGTGCAGGCGGTTGGTATTAATTAATCAATAAAACTAATTACTAATTAAATTTACTATTATGAATAATCTAAAGAACATTCTTTTAGCCCTGTCATTTTTGATGTCATGTAGTCTCTCTACTTTTGCGCAGTATTCTCCACTAGAAAAGGAGAGACAACAAATGGAACAAAAATACAATTATTACTATTACTTGTATACTAATAACAAATTGTATTTTCAAACTATAGAAGAATACGGAGATGCATATAGTGATTTACTCAAATTAGAAAAATATTTCAGACAACAATCAAATGAATATAGAAGTAAAGCACAAAGCGGCAATGTGGATAGCCAACAGTGTTATAAGCGCGGAGATGAGTATGAACAAATGGCCAACCATTGTAACCATTGGAGAATAACAGCAGGAGCGAACTGGGATAAAACTCACCGATAAGATTCTTTCAACATGGATAGTAACCGATATTCTATAGGAATTAAAATTCTCTAACCTTTTTGTTTATCATAGGAAGGAGATATACTCCTCCCTATGATAAATTTGATATGTCATAACCTACAACAAAAACAAAAGAGGAACCATGAATAGAGGTCGAATACAAGCTCAAGGAGATGGTTGTGAAGAATCTGAATCTTGGGCACAAAAGAATATACCTACGAAACAAGATGGCTACGACAAAATAACAAAGCTTAAGAAGAAACTTACAAAATCTCAAAGACAGCAAAGACAACGATGTTTCTTTAAGGTTAAGGAATTTATCCAAAGAGCGCCCCATGAAGGATATGATGTAAACCATTCTAAATCATATACTCCAATTCCTCCCTACAAAGATGTTCGTGTTGATGTAGAAATAATTCAAGGAAAGGTATTTAAGGATGATAACTAATAAAATTTTATATCAAAATGCATACAATAATATATATGCTTACTATTCTAATATCGGTTATTGGAAGAAATGCATACAACTTACTATCGAGGACTCTCATAATACAGGGTACTCTTATTTGACTTCCCATGATATACAAAACCTAGAAGGTTCCCCTATTTGTAGGTATTTGAATAAACGCAAGCACAAGGGTATATATATATATCAATATTCAACCTATGAAGACTATTCTCAATTCCCATACAATAGGTATTTTACTGCGTGGATAAACAAAGATAGTAATCATATATTAGTGATATATCTACTTTGTACTAAAGAAAATGTTAAACATGCCTTACATTTAATAAATTTATGGATAAATGATGAAGATACCGCTCTAAAAAAAGAGATAGAAAATATATACAACAATCATGAATCAATACTTCGTTATTTTTTTACTAACTCATTTATTTTGTTGCAGTTAAGTGCT
>CAYNMA010000223.1:0-2131 GCA_964398075.1 uncultured Bacteroides sp.
TGACCATACTCTGCCTGGGGACGCGGGCGCCTCGCCCGCGGTTTTATGGCAATAAGACAATTCTGCAAACCGTAGCGCCTTTTATGATCAATTAATGACAATACACCGTAGGCGTCCGTTTAAGTCGTCCGTTTATGACTTTTTGATGCAGTTTCCCTGAAAAGCACCACACAAAAAAAACTTGCAAGAACAAAAAAAATCCCCTACCTTTGCCCCGTAAATCCGCAAAACACTAACTCAAAAAATAACACATTATGAAAAAATCAATCACCCTCACCCTCCTTGCTCTCATGAGCATCGTCGGCGCACACGCCTCACAACAGATCGGCGACCTCTATTACAACCTCGACGACGACAACCTCACCGCCTCCGTCACCTACTCCGACGAGAAATACACCGGCGACATCGTCATCCCAGTCTCCGTCACCTACAACAACAACACCTACGCCGTCACCACCATCGGCGGCGAGGCTTTCTACTGCTGCCGAGAACTCACCTCCGTCACCATCCCAAACAGCGTCACTAGCATCGAGTACTCCGCTTTCCAGAATTGCTCAGCTCTAACCTCACTCAACATCCCTAGCAGCCTGACCAGCATCAGCTCAAACGCTTTACAAGGATGCTCAGGACTAACCGCCATCTCCGTCGAGACAGGCAACTCAATCTATGACAGCCGTGACAACTGCAACGCACTCATAGAAACAGCCTCCAACACACTCCTACTCGGCTGCAAAAACACCATCATCCCTAACACTGTAACTACCATCGAGGGCAACGCGTTCTACAACTGCCAAGGACTAACATCCATCTCCATCCCCAATGGCGTTACAACCATCAAAGGATCTGCTTTCGAGAATTGCTCAGCTCTAACTTCACTCAACATTCCTAGCAGCGTAACGAGCATCCAAGCAAGCGCCTTCCGTGGATGCACTGCACTCGCCTCCATCTCCGTCGAGACCGGCAACTCAATCTACGACAGCCGTGACAACTGCAACGCTATCATACAAACAGCATCCAACACACTCATCCTCGGCTGCAAAAACTCTACTATACCCAACACCGTCACTACCATCGGTGAATGTGCGTTCAGTGACTGCACAGAACTCGAGTCTATCACCATCCCTGGTAGCGTAACTGAGATTCAATCCCGCGCCTTTGAGAATTGCGCAGCACTCCTCTCACTTACTATTCCTGAAACCGTTACCAATATCGACACACAAGCATTCCTCTATGTACCAAACATCATATACAACGGTACCAACTCCAACGCACCATGGGGCGCCAAGAGCATGAACGGAACTATCGATGGTTACTTCGTCTATGCCGACGACACCAAGACCACACTCCTTGTTTGCAGCAGTTTGGCAGAAGGGAGCATCACCGTTCCTAACACGGTAACCAACATCGATGCCGATGCTTTCGAATATTGCAAAAAAATCACCGAACTAACTATTCTAGGAAGCATAACCTCTATCGGTAATTATGCTTTTTATCAGAGCAAAATAACCTCCATAACACTCCCTAACACCCTCACTACCATCGGAGAAGATGCCTTTGGCGAATGTTCATTACTCACCTCCTTCACCATCCCAAGCAGTGTTACTTCTATTGGTGACTATGCCTTCGAGTATTGTACAGGACTTACCGAAATAACCGTCGAGGCTGTTACGCCACCTACTATCACCTACTCCACTTTTGATGAGGTCGACCACACCATACCGTTGTATGTACCTGACCAATCCGTCAACGACTACAAAGCCGCCGACTATTGGAGTGAATTCACCAACATCCTCCCTATCTCACAATCCCCTGCCACAGCTATCGACAACATCTATTCCGACAACAACGGCAACAACACCACCAACACCACCAACACCACCAGCACCACGCCAACCAAGATCTTCCGTAACAACCAACTCCTCATCCTCCACAACAACCACACCTACACCCTCACCGGCACCATAGTAGAATAACCAAGAGGACAAGAGGACAATAAAAAGGAAGAAAAAAGCAAGAAAAAAGAAAAACAAGAAAATAAGAGCATCAAATTGGGGACGCGGGCGCCTCGCCCGCGGAAAATCACACCGTAGAGACGGTATTCCATACCGTCTCTATTGTTATCCCCCCCCCT
>CAYNMA010000224.1:0-2129 GCA_964398075.1 uncultured Bacteroides sp.
CTTGCAAAAGTACAACAATTCTCTTTAACGGCAAAATAACGGCAAAATGCGTGCCAAGAAATAAACACCCCCACCGTCCCATTTCCCCACAAATTTTCTCCCCATCCCTTAGTCTTCCGCAGTAAACTTCCTCCCCGCCCTTCAGGGAGGGGCAGGGGGTAGGCTGATTCTATCCCCCATCCCTTCAGGAAGTGTGCAGGGGGTAGGCTCCCCCTCTCGACTCCGCCCCCTACTTGTCTGCGGCCTATGACGAAACAAATACAGTACATATACGGTAGATACACGGTAGATACATTGTCCCTTATGCTTACCTCAAGCCACTTTCATAAGGCTTTCTCCACAACAAAAACAACCCCATATAAGCCCTATGAGCCCAATAAGCCCTACAAAATAATACGCCCCTCGCTATCTTTCGTCCATTTTCTGTAATTTTCGACCCACCCGACAATGTTTTCGTCCCTTTTCTTCAATTTTTCTGCCACAAAGTGGCAAGGACCCCCAAAAAATTGTCCAATTGTCACTTGTACAATTGAAAAATATGTCGTACCTTTGCACCAATATTAACCTTCAAAACCCATTCACTATGGCAATTGCAACCTTAGAACACCCAATCGCAAGTATCTCCGGTCGCCTCTGCAGCCGCAGCAACGTCGTCCTCCGCACCCGCAACGGCAAGACGCAGACCTACATCATTCAGAACCCCTATAAAGGTCCGTTAGCCCCCAACAGAAAACGCACCATCAATGCCTTCAAAGAGGCTGTCAATCAGTCAAAAGCAGTCTTATCCGACCCTGCCCAGAAAGCAGAATGGCAGAAACTATATAACAAGCATAAGGACTATTTCCGCCGCCATCCGAGTTCCTCGAACAAGCGTTATTCGACCCTCCGAGGCTTCGTCATAGCCATGCTCGCTCAGCAAATCAACGCCCAAGCCAAACAACAACAAACCACTGATAACCAAGCTGTAATAACCGCCACGACTGGGGACGCGGGCGCCTCGCCCGCGGGTCATTCCACCGTAGAGACGGTATTCCATACCGTCTCTCAAATCATGAAAGATGCTGCGATTGTGGAGACGTGAAGCTCAGGCAGGTGCGAAGCACTGAGTCTGCCTGAGCGAGTGAAGTCCAGTGGACTGAACAAGAATACCTTTTCGAGCCCTCGTGTCGTCCGAGCCGCAGGCTCGATTGAAACGGATACTGCCCCCTCACCATCAGTAGTCCAGCAAGAATAACTAGCCCATCTAGATCAGCCCCGCAGGGGCGTTCTAGTCCATCTAGAACATCTAGTCCATCTAGAACATCTAGCCCCTCTAGACCATCAAGTTGGGGACGCGGGCGCCTCGCCCGCGGGTCATTCCACCGTAGAGACGGTATTCCATACCGTCTCTCAAATCATGACAGATGCTGCGATTGTGGAGACGTGAAGCTCAGGCAGGTGCGAAGCACTGAGTCTGCCTGAGCGAGTGAAGTCCAGTGGACTGAACAAGAATACCTTTTCGAGCCCTCGTGTCGTCCGAGCCGAAGGCTCGACTGACAATACTCTGCCTGTTAATTGTTAATTATTAATTGTTAATTGCTCAGAGATAATGTTCTCTTTATTTCTTTCCTTCTTTCTTTTTATTTCTCTGCCACGCAGTGGCAAGGAAAAAACGACCACGCAGTGGCAAAGACACAAACACACACAAACGAAAGACGGACCTGCCTCACGGCAGATCCGTCTCCAAAAAAAACCATTTAAACGTTTTTCAACGTTCCAAACTACTACACTTATTCAAACGATTTCAATCTTTCGATTGCCCCATCGCTTGGTGAACCAGCTGGGGCTCGAACCCAGGACCCCATCCTTAAAAGGGATGTGCTCTACCTGCTGAGCTACTGATTCATGCTTCCGAAAAGCGACTGCAAAGGTAGACCTTATTTTCGATTTGTGCAATACTTTAGCGATATTTTTTTGAAAAGATTTCTTTTTTATACCCTATCTCGCTGTTACTTAGTGCAATAGAAATTGTCTCGAAAATCCTCCCGCTTTCCTTTGCAACCCCAATTAAAATGACTATCTTTGCCGACAAATAGAGGGATGTTCTAAAAATTGCTTTTGAGATGATTTGTGGAATTTTATTTAGTAGA
>CAYNMA010000225.1:0-2114 GCA_964398075.1 uncultured Bacteroides sp.
AGCAATCATTGCTTTGGTTGTTTCTACAATGCTTGCAGGTTGTGACCTAGAAAGACAATCAGGTACACCAATGTCCGGGTCGTACAATTTTACACCAAGTGTTACGGAACAAGCTGAAGGCACCGACATTGTTACTGATGTCGAGGGCTACACGCACATAGTAGAAGCCGGCAAAACTTATGCCGAAGTAGCAGAAATATCTGATTGGACTAGAGAACATTTAAACGCCTATTTTGCGGAGAACAATAGAAGATGTTATAAATAAATCATTGACAAACCAACATTATTTGATTTCTTTCAAACAATTGAGTTTAGAAACGCACTCTAGTTCAAAATTAAAATTAAAGTACAAGTAGAGATGAATAATTTTCTACACCGATATGATAAAAGATCAATCCACATATTCAGAAAACGAATAATTCGAGTCAACTCGGTCTCCTACTTTTTGAGAGGATACATATAGTACATTTTCCGATGCAAAATCATAGAGAAAAACCACAGCAAAACTTTCGCCGTTCCAATTCAACACCTCACATACTATATAGATGTGGTCATCCACGATTTTCAATTTTGAAAAAATGTCTTCCGTCAATGAAGTACCATCCCATGTTTTTTTTGTTGAAAGATTCAGTAATTCTTTTGCATATAAATTTTGTTCGGCCATGCTTTCAAGCGTTAGGTTTCTCGTGATGTTTTGCTCACGGTTTTCGATCACCACGTTTTTGTGCTCGTTGATGCTCCACGCATACGGACTTACGGGATATCTGTCAGTCTCGCTCAGTATTCCGTTTTGAGTATCATAAACGACGGTGGTTCTGTCCCCGTGCAGATAGATCTTATGATCTGCGTAGAAGCCGCCATACTGTCCGATATTGGGCGATGATTGATAGGATAGGCACAAGTATTCGTATGAATAGCCGGCAGGATTAGACCCCGAAAACAAATTGCCCCCATAATGTTCTGTAAAATCTTCACCTGTAATTCCGACAGAAGCAATATGCCACTCTCTGTTTGGGTAAGAATCGGGAACAGCGGTCGAATAACAGAAGTAAATCCTTTTATTTTTTATGCAATAAACTTCTTCTATGCGCCCATTAATATACTTTCCCAAATCCATACCTTCAACATATCCGCGACCTATAGTGTGCAAAATATTCACATCTGCTTCTGGTTCCCAATCGTCAAAGTAATGTTGCATATTATATTTATTATTTACAATGACAATAGATATGGTAATCACTATAAGAATAACTGCAATCATTATAAAAAAGATTAACTTTTTCGCTTTTTTCATAGTCAATCCCACCCCAATACTTCAAGAACTTTAGTTCCAGCTCGAACATACCAACGGCTATCTTTAGTATAATCAATATTGACATCTTCGGTTGAATCTCTTTTTATATGTAATCTATAGCAAACATTGTGACCTAACCATTCGGATGACATATGATCATATTCTCGTGAAGTTTCTCCCGTGCGGCGAATTATCTCCGATATTTTTTGCCTATCATATCTAGAAGTTACTTTATATGATTCGGAAATTTGCGCATTGTCATCGTGAAAAGTAATTTCACTATTATCCGAATATTTCGAGAGAATTCCAGCTATTTCTTCTTTGGCTTCATCTTTAGAATAAGTATCTTTTATTTCTTCATCAATTTTTGATTTGTTGACACCATTGACTATGTGATTAACTACAGTAGGTATAACAACAACCGCAGTAACGGCTACGGCAATTGCAATCAACCATGGGAATTCACCGGTTGGATCCGTATACATCACCGGATTATTACTACAGTACGCATACATATTGTAGCCCAGCAGTCCTGTTCCGGTGCTGACATACCCATCCGCATTCAAGAACCTACCCGTTGCAGGATTATAGTACCGGCTTTGCAGATAGTACAGCCCGGTCTCGGTGTCGTAGTAATACCCCCGATACCGGAACGGATTGAACATCTGCACGATCTTCTTCTGCGTGGGCGTAGCACCCGTAGCGTATGAAGATGTGCAATTCCCCCAAGCGTCATAGGTATAGGAGCCTATCTTGGTTCCGTTTTCCGTGTAGATGGCGATAATGTCCCCTTGCAGGTTCTTCTCGAAGTAGTAGGTGT
>CAYNMA010000226.1:0-2107 GCA_964398075.1 uncultured Bacteroides sp.
TCTTCTGTAAGCCGCTCCCAATCGGGGCTGAGACCATGTTTCAGCCTGCAAAATGACCTATAGACCTAGATGTACCGTAGAGACGGTATTGCATACCGTCTCTCAAACCTAGTCCCTCTAGAACAGCCCCGCAGGGGCGATCTAGATCATCTAGAACATCTAGTTCCTCTATAATCCACTATATCCTCTATTGTCCACTATTAAATCTAGATCTTCTAGGACATCTAGCCCTCCACCATACTCTGTTGGGGACGCGGGCGCCTCGCCCGCGGGAAAGATACCACGCTTGTGGCAACAATGCTTGTGGAGACCTGAAGAGAACTGCCTGAGCGAGTGGAATAATCGTTCGAGCCTTCAGCGAGATAAGAAGTCCAGTGCACTGAACAAGAAAACCGTATCGAGCCCTCGTCTCGTTCGGCTCGCCAGACCCGCTTGACCATACTACGCCATGCTCCCACCCGTAGAGACGGTATTGCATACCGTCTCTCAAACCTAGTCCCTCTAGAACAGCCCCGCAGGGGCGATCTAGAACTTCTAGAACATCAACAACAACCCCTTCCTTTCTCGCTCGCACGGCGAGCAGGAGATAAGAAGCCGCAATCAGGAGGTTCTTTTCATTTCCATTGCCACGCAGTGGCAATCCTTTCTCTTCATTTCTCTGCCGCTTGCGGCAAGGGAAAAATCCCCGCTTGCGGCAAGGAAAAAGCTTTCGTCCATTTTCTAGTCTTTTCCCACGGAGTAAATCCCCCGCTCACTTTTCCCCCTTTTCTTCCATTTCTCGCAAGCACGCAATGCGAGCAGGAAACCACCCCCCAACGTGCAAACAATAACGCACCGCCAATTACACATTAAAAATTAAAAATTAAAAATTCCCCCTCCCCCCATTTTGCACTCTCGCACAATTTCCGTAAATTTGCACGCTAAAACTACGAAGCCTAATGCAGTTCAAAAACATCATAGCCCAGCAAGGTGTCAAGCAGCGCCTCATCCAGTCCGTCCTCGACGGACGCATACCCCATGCACAGCTCTTCTGGGGCCCATCCGGCATAGGCAAACTGCAGCTCGCCATCGCCTACGCACAATACCTCGCATGCCCCAACCGTACCCCCTACGACTCCTGCGGTGAGTGCCCTACATGCCGACAGTTCCAGCGACTCGAACACCCAGACCTCCACTTCGTCTTCCCTGTCTACAAAACCGACAGCAGCAAAGACGCCACTTCCGACGACTTCGTCAAGGACTTCCGCTCACTCGTCATCAACAACGGCTATTTCGATGCCAACGACTGGTACAGCGCCATCAAAGCCGACACCAAACAGTGCCTCATCTACGCCTCCGAGAGCTCTTCTATCTTGCACAAACTCAGCCTCAAAGCCTATTCCGGTGGATACAAATGCATGATCATCTGGCTCCCCGAGAAGATGCACAACGCATGCGCTAATAAACTGCTCAAACTGCTCGAAGAACCACCAGAGTTCACCGTCTTCCTCCTCGTCAGCGAGGAACCCGACGCACTCCTGCCCACCATCCTCTCGCGCGTGCAACAAATCAAAGTCCCCACACTACCCGAGAACGAGATCGCGCAAGCACTCATACAACGAGACGGCGCCGACCCCACCGATGCCGCCGACCTCGCACATATCGCCAACGGCAGTTACCTCCGCGCACGCAAACAACTGCAAGTCAATGAGGACAATAAAGCCGACCTACAAGCCTTCCAAACCATCATGCGCATCGCCTACCGGGTCGGACAAAGCAAAAGCGAAACCGACAAGTCCAACGCCCTCCTCGAGATGCGCAAATGGTGCAAAGACCTCAGCAAAAACCGGGAACGAGTCAAGCGTTTCCTCCTCTATGCCCAGCAACAAGTGCGAGAGAACTATATCTGCAACTTCCACATCCCCCAAGCCAACTACCAAACGACCGCCGAACGAACCTTCTCCGCACGATTTGCACCCTTCATCAACGACCGAAATGTTGAATCCATAATGAACGAACTACAGTTAGCCCAGCAGCAGATCGAACAAAACGGATACATCGAACTCATACTCTTCGACCTCGCTATGCAACTTATGGTTAACTTAAAGAAATAAAAAGAAAAAAGAAA
>CAYNMA010000227.1:0-2101 GCA_964398075.1 uncultured Bacteroides sp.
ATCTTCTTTTGTAATATCACACGGCTTATCCGAGAAATCACACTTTAAGCTTTTAGATAATTCATCGTAAAAATCATCTGTTGGTAACAAAGCATTTATTAATTCATTCGAGTAAATAGCAGTTAATCTCTCTTGAATACTTCGTCTTATATCAGAGGTTTCTATACTAGTTTTACGCAGTAACCATAAAGCAAAAGCCAACCTAACTTTTTTTGATGTTAAGTAAAACCCAATGTTATCCAAGTAATTTTTATTACATTTTATTCTTTCATTTTGCACATCAAATAGAGGGTGAGATGAGGGATATCCCATTACTACAGAAGGGTTAATCCTAGATTTACTAACTACACCTGCTGATAAAAAGTTAGAACTTACCCTACAATCATCTAATTCACTGACATTCGTATGGAAATTTGCTGTGTAATAATTATCATCCAAATGTACAATTGAACACACATTTTTCACGAATTCCTCTTTGTCTTTGCGAATAGTTAAATCACATTCTTGCTTCTTATTTTCATTACAGAATCGGTACAATGCAAATAAATGTCTAATAGCACTTATTTTTTGAGTAGATCCTTGCGTAGTTGGAGAGTCCGTATTAGTAGATAATGTGTCGTAAACTCTTAATAATGAATCTTTTGAAATGTATTTCATGATAGTGATCGATTAAGATGTTCTACAAGAGCGGATGCCACAACCCATGCCATAATAGGGGGAACAGCATTGCCAATAACTTTATATTGAGATTGTAAAGGGATTGCACTAAAATCATAATTATCAGGAAAAGACTGAATCCTAGCGCATTCGCGAACGGAAAAGCGTCTATTTTCCACAGGATGCGTTACACCGCATTTATCTGGTTGCGCTGATGCGGTAATTGTACCACAGATTTCTCCATAGGCAAAACGTCTAAAGAACTTAGGTGCATGGTATCTTTGTGGGTTATCTGCAATATTCCGGAATCGTGGAGATAATTCACTATATGGAACATCCTTCCACGAGCGACCCTCAAAACAGATCTGAGGTAAATCGGTTAGATGATATCCATCATGAAACATATCTATTGCATCAGCTCCATGCGCGCAAGGACCGATTAGATCAACCATGTGTTGAGTGCCAGGGCTGAAACACCATACGTCATTATTCGGAGCGGTTTCAACCTTTTGGAGAATTCGTCCAAGCACTAATTCCTCGCTTCCTCCAAAAGACTCCGAAGGGATATTGTTCCTCCGAACGATTTTCTCTAACGAATTAAAATCAAAAGCACCTATGTGTAAATCTTTATCTATTCCTATTATCAAAACTCGATATCTTTTTTGGGGAACACCATAGTCTGCAGCGCAAACTAATTGCATACTTACTTCATAACCCAAAACATTCATTCTATTCCTAATCTCAGAAGGTACTGTTGTAACACCATCTGGCATTTTTGACGAAAGAATACCACGTACATTTTCAAAAACGAATGCTTTAGGTTTTTGCCCACTTTTGATTTTTGCAGCTATAATGCGTTCACATTCTTCAAATAAAGTTCCTCGATTTCTTTCATCCTTCACTCCTTGCCTTTTTCCAGCATTTGAAAATGGCTGACAAGGAAAGCCCGCAAGAAGAATGTCATAATTAGGAATGTTATTAGCTTCAATGTTTCTAATATCGGCAAGTAAACAATTGACACCATCATCAGTTAATAGTGGATTAGTGTTGTAGCAAGTATAAGCATCTAAATCAAAATCATTTGCAAAAACAATTTTAGTATTTAGACGTTTATATTTATGATTTAGAAAGTCAAAACCACCTGTAAAGCCAAGGTCAAGCCCTCCACATCCAGAGAATAAAGAAGCAATTTTATATGACATTAATTTTATATTTTTAGTAATGATAATTTTCCCTATTTTTACACTATATTTGATATGCGTTTATAATCAATTTATAAGATTTGTAAAACCCCAACATCTTCTGTTTTTGTCGCCATGTATATTGCTTGCGATTGAAGTTTACTTTTGTTTACTTTTACAAGGCGACAAAGTTAAACAATTTTCCTCGCCTACGTGAATTCAACAAGCAAATGCAACATTATGTATTTTGTCCATAATAGCAC
>CAYNMA010000228.1:0-2091 GCA_964398075.1 uncultured Bacteroides sp.
TACTAAATAAAATTCCACAAATCATCTCAAAAGCAATTTTTAGAACATCCCTAATAAAAAAGCCTGCCTTAGCAACACTTTGCAAAGGCAGGCTCACCACAAAAACAATCAATAAAATGAATTATCCATTCACTTTAGCCATGTGTGCGATAAGGTCGAGTACTTTGTTAGAGTAGCCGATCTCATTATCGTACCAAGAGATAACTTTCACGAACTTATCGGTGAGATAAACACCAGCGTTAGCATCGAAGATAGAGGTGAGAGTGCAGCCAAGGAAGTCGCTTGATACGACAGCATCCTCAGTGTAACCAAGTACACCCTTCAATTCGCCATTAGCAGCCTCTTTCATTGCAGCGCAGATGTCCTCTTTTGTTGCAGGTTTCTCGAGGTTAACAGTAAGGTCAACAACCGATACATCGAGAGTAGGAACACGCATCGAGATACCAGTCAGTTTGCCGTTCAATGCAGGAATAACTTTACCTACAGCTTTAGCAGCACCTGTAGAAGAAGGGATGATGTTGCCACTAGCAGCACGACCACCACGCCAATCCTTCAGTGATGGACCATCAACGGTCTTCTGAGTAGCGGTAGTAGAGTGAACAGTAGTCATCAAACCGTTAACGATACCGAACTTATCGTTCAGAACCTTAGCGATAGGAGCCAAGCAGTTGGTGGTGCAAGAAGCGTTAGATACGAATTGTGTACCTTTAACATAAGTCTTCTCGTTTACACCGCAAACGAACATAGGAGTATCGTCTTTTGAAGGAGCAGACATTACAACATACTTTGCACCTGCGTTGATATGAGCTTGAGCTTTCTCTTTGGTAAGGAAGAGACCAGTTGATTCAACAACATACTCAGCACCTACTTCGTTCCATTTGAGTTCGTTAGGATCTTTGCAAGCGGTAACGCGGATAGCCTTGCCATTTACAATCAACTTGCTGTTTTCGACATCAGCCTCGATAGTTCCTTCGAACTGACCGTGCATAGTGTCGTACTTCAGCATGTAAGCCAAATAATCAACAGGACAAAGGTCGTTGATACCAACAATCTCAATGTCTTTACGAGTTTGAGCAGCACGGAAAACGAAACGTCCGATACGGCCAAAACCATTAATACCTACTTTTGTCATAACTTATTTGTATTTTAGTTAGTAAAACTTTTCTTCTTCGTTATATGGAACTATGCACAAAGCAACGGTTCAAATATTCGTTTTTGCTGCTTGCAATTACTGTACCATTTTCGGGCTGCAAAGGTAGTAAAAAGGGATTAATTGCGGATAAAAATCCCTATATATTTTTATTTTGTAATCTATACCTTGCAATATAGACCTCTTAAATAACGACCTATTTTCGTCCAAAATCGGCGGGAATCTCGCCCCAATGGGGGGTATCCCAATGGAGGACTTGGGAAGTATAGGTATGTTGCTGAAGCCAGTTTTCTGCAATACGGAGGCTTTCAAAGATGGGGGCATTCTTTTCGGTGGGTTGAAGTTTGGTGGCAGCATGTTTCTTCTTTAGCCAACTGAGAGCAGTACGGCTATCGGAATAGATGGGCCAATCGAGGTGTTGCTGTTGTAGCCATATCAGTCCTAACACAATAGCAAGGAACTCGCCAACGTTATTCGTTCCTTCTTCATAAGGACCTCGGTGAAAAGCCTCAGCGCCAGTGTCTGCCACCATGGCACGGAACTCCATCCTCCCTGGATTACCCGAACAAGCAGCATCCACTGCTAAGTAGGGATACTGTGGTTTGGGTACAGTAGAGGCAGGCGTCTTGGCAATACGGGGTGTCGAGGGTGTCGACTTTGAAGGTCCGTCTTCGTAGGCATTCTCTGCTTCCGGCATAGTAGGAAACGACTTATAACGAGCACCTGCAAAGCCTTTTACCTGCTTCTCACAATCGGACCAAGAGGTATAGATACCCGGCTCTCTGCCTGCCCAAACAACATATATTTTCTTTTTCATTTCTTTCAATAAATAATTTATCGTACCTTTGCGGTCCATTCAACAACAAAATTGCATACCGTTTGCCCCTGTAGTTCAATGGATAGAATACGAGTTTCCTAAACTTTAGATCCGGGTTCGATTC
>CAYNMA010000229.1:0-2088 GCA_964398075.1 uncultured Bacteroides sp.
ACGACATTCGCTTCCAAATCATAGGCGAACAAGGTGCAGCCAACCTCGACAAAGCAGAGGAGGCTACTACACGCCTCGACAACGAGCAGGTGCTCCGAGATGTCATCATAGACCGCTTGAGAGAAAACGGCATAGAGGTAATCACCGATACGAATTTAGGGCAAAGCGTACTTGACGAGGCAAACAAAGGCATAAGGCTAAAAGCACAATTAAACAACCTGCACAAAGCCGCTAACACCATTAGACGATGGATTGCAAACAACGAGAGAGGCAAATCATTTACTATTGAACTGCCTACCCGTACGCTCGAAATGATAGACAAGGCTATGGGGCGCGACTTTGATAGTCATCGTATCACAGCAGATGGTATTGCTCATGCCAAGAAAAATCATGGCGTAGGCGGCAAGAAAATAGATGCCAACAGCATTCCATTGAGGGACGAGGACTTTGAACTCGCACCATATATCATGACCGCTCCTGATGCTGTCAAGCAAGGAAGTGTAGATAGGGCAGGCAGAAACTCTGTACGCTTCGAGAAAAGACTGTCCAATGGGATTGTGATAGTTGTCGAAAAAGAAAACGACAGCCCAAATAGTATGAACCTCATAACTATGTGGGCTGACCGCTCATCATCTAATGTCGCAGATGCCCGTTCAAATAGAACGTCCCCTACGCTCGACGCCCAAGACGTTATCATTAGCAGTGATGACGCTGCAAAGATACGAAAAGATGCTGAAACGGCAATAGAAAATGACGAAAAAATTTCGGGTACGAATACAATGCGTGGCGTGCAGTATCATAAAGTGTCTGACCAAAACGAACTTGACCAACTGAACAATGGGGAAACTGTCAAGGTATATCGTGCCATGCAGGTTATTGATGGCAACCTTTATCCTCCGATGGCTGCGTCTATCGGTGGCAAGTTGGTAGAGTCTAACGACCTTGGTCAGTGGATTCGTGCCGATGAGAACCCAGACCTTGCTGTCCCCGACATAGACCCAAAGACAGGCAAGCAAAAAGTTGACCCCAAGACCGGAGAACTCAAATGGAAGTTTAATCTTGACAAAGGTGGTAAGGATGCTACCGGCAAAAAGGCTACGTCTATTCCTGCAGCATACAACCCCTATTGGCACACTTCACGCAGTCCTTTGAACGACCAATTCAAGTCTGCTTGGATTCGACCTAATATTGTTATCGTTGAGTGCGAAGTGCCAATCAGTGAACTTACAAGCGGCTACAAGGCAGAACGTGCCAAAGATGCCGTTGGGGAGGTTGATTGGAAGAGTGGTAGTGTAAGTAGTGAGGTGTTCAAGCAGACAGGACGTGCGAGAAAGGTTATTCTCTCTCGTTGGTGCAAGCCTGTTAGAATTCTCTCCGATGCAGAGGTCGCACAGAAAGCCAAAGAATTTATCGGTGAGGCAGATGTGACGATACCAGAGAATGTAATCACACCCAAGCAGCGTGTCGAATTTGAAAAGGCTGGTTTGAAGATTGGCGCGCCCGAAAAAGGAGTGAATAAATCAGAGCAGATTGTTGAGGCTATTGCGGCTGGACTCGAAATTGATAATAGTTTGGTAGGTTCTAAAGATATGCCTCGTTTCTTCCGCACCACCAATGGCGAGGCGTACGGTTTCACGATAGGCGGTAAAATCTATATTGACACACGCATAGCCAATGCCGATACACCAATCCACGAATATGCACACCTTTGGGCAACTGCCCTGCGGCAGAACAACCCGAAAGAGTGGGCAAACATCGTAAGGCTGATGAAAGGCACACCGCTATGGGACGAGGTAAAGAAAGACTATCCTCATCTCACAACCGATGACGAGATAGCCGATGAAGTACTTGCACACTATTCCGGCAAACGAGGCGCAGAAAGACTGCGTAAAGAAAATGAACGCATTGCACAAAGCAGCGGCACACCACTCGAAAGGGCAAAAGCAATTAGTGCATTAGAACGTGTTCGCAAGGCTCTGAGCCAATTCTGGGAGAAAGTAGCAGACCTCCTGCATATACATTTCACCACCGCAGAAGAGGTTGCAGATAGAGTACTCTACGACCTACTCAACGCAACCGACCTCAAAG
>CAYNMA010000230.1:0-2086 GCA_964398075.1 uncultured Bacteroides sp.
GTGCGCTAATGTTAGGTCGGCGGGACAGACATAATGTGCATTGTGAATGTCCTTGCCTAAACGAATGAGTTGCTGCAGATAGTCGATGTAGTCGCTGACATTGTTCGGCTGATAATGATTGCGTAGGCAGATTTTGAGGGCTGCCCATAGTGCGTTCATCGTCTGAGCGTCGAGGCGATACGCCATCTCGTGCATGCCTGCTTTCCATATAGTCTCGAAGCGAGAGTCGCTGAATATCTTGCAGATTGTTGCTGCCGACGGGAAGTCTTTGTCGGACACTTTGTTGAGTCCGACTAACTTGGCTTTTGGGCTTAGATGGCGTGTGCGTAAGTTTGCCCACGCATGCACATCGTAGGGTGTGTATGGCCATGGACTATTGACTTGTCTCAGTTCGATTTTGGTGTCGTATCGCCACTGGTCGCGATAGGTGCTGAACGAAGAGCGCAGTCGTGCACATACGGCTCGTTGTCCGTTGTCGGCGATGTAGATGCGGAATATCTCCCATGGTTCAAGCCGCACGGCGTTGCCTTTGCGGAAATAGGTGTAGAGCAAGTAGTATCGCAGTATCTGGAAGCCCTTTGCATGGTCGATAGCCATGATGTAGTAGGCTTGTTTGTATGACCATTTGCGGTTGTCCATGGGTGTGAGTGCTCTGCCACACTGTGGGCAGATGACCTTGGCTTTGCCGTTGACGGTTTCGATTAGTCCGCCGCAGTCACCGCAGATGAGTGTCTTTTGCTTGTTTTGGAAAGCGATATGCTCGCAGGTGCGGTTGTAGACCTCGATGAAATGCTTTTGGTCTATTGGGCGAAGAGAGCCGTTGGCGGCAACGACTCTCTTCTGAAATGCTGTTCTTGGTTTCATAGTCCTTCGAATAGTGATGGTTGATTTTGTGCTTGCTTTTTGACCGATGTAGGCGTGCTTTTGGGATGGAGTGCTTCCATCTGCTGACGGATGAGGCGCTCGCGTGCTTCGCGTTTGCAGTCGGCTATTTCCTCTTCGGATAGTTGCACTTGGTGGTTGAGGATGATTTGGCACTGCGGGCGCGTGCCGACGGAGATATTGTCCTCATCCCAATAGTGCATGGCAAGGGAATAGATTTCGTCGTCGGTAAAGCCGCACTTGCCGGATTGCTTGACCTGGTTGATGATGTAGGTGCAGCAGTCGGCTGTGTTCTTGTTCTGCGTCTTGCTCACTTCGCAACAGTGTTGCAGGAAAGCAGGGTCTTTTTCACCCTGCTTGATTAAGAATTGTCGGATTGCTTCTTCGAAGCGTTCTGTTTGTACTTGTGACATAATTTTTTGAATTTAGTTGGTTATTAGAATAATAAGTCGTCTGGGCATTGTGCATCGAGGCATTGGTCGATGAAATGCGCGTTGTTGAGGAACTGGTATTTGCGCTTTAGGTAGAGTCGCACCTGATTGTCGGGATAGAGGTCTAAGAGGCGCATGTAGTCGTCGATTATATCGGTTTCGGCGACCTGTTTGAGTTGCTCGTTTTGCTCGTACCACTCGCTGTGGTGGTTGGAATGCAAGAAATAGCCGTAGTCGTCGATGTCGTGCAGGAAGGTGTTGGCGGCACTTGTGCGTGGCGTGTAGATATGCGGTTGCACCTCGGTGACGGTAGTGATGATGTGTTCGCAGAGCGCTAAGCAGTTTTGCAGTTCGTCGAAGCGTGTCATCTCGGACTCTTGGTGCGGGTTGTAGTATCCGCATGAGAGGTTGGCGGCACAGACTTTGAGTCCTTTCTTTTTGAGTGTTACGACATCGGTCTGCAAGCCGTTGGTTGTCTTGTAGCCGAACTTGCTTGCGTGGCAGCGGTCGTAGAAGTCTTTGTCGCTTAGTTCGACATTGCTTGCGTTGGTGATGAAATCGGCAGCGTTGCGTCGGTCGCATTGCAGTACGAATCGTGTGTTGGCGAAGAAATCCATGTTGGCTTTTTCGGAACCGATGCAGCCGACCTCTTCGCCCACAAAGAAGGCGCATTTGAGCACCTTCTGTGTTGTGAGTAGATTGAGCGCGACCCAAATACCGTTTTTGTCGTCGGCGCCAATGCCTGTTTGTTTCATGGCTTTGCGGTCGAGTCC
>CAYNMA010000231.1:0-2033 GCA_964398075.1 uncultured Bacteroides sp.
CCACGTTTCGTTATTTTGTTATTAATTGGGATGTTTCTCCACTTTTTGAGTGCTTAGTGGCTTTTATTTGTATCTACTTGACTTTCACTCAGTCACAATGCTCATACTCTATCACCCTTAAAATCGAAGATTTGAAGGGAACCTGATTCTCCTTCGTTGCGCCAACCATCTATTAAATAAAATTCCACAAATCATCTCAAAAGCAATTTTTAGGACATCCCTAAAATATCTTACTCTTTCCTTTTCTGCTCGCAAAAGTACAACATATTCCTGATACCCGCAAGAGAAAACCGTAATTTTGGCGATTGTAACCGCCAAATATTATGATATTCAGCGATTGTAACCGCCAAAAATCATAATATTTGGCGGTTTTGGATATAATATACAACAAAACTCTGCGGAAATGGGGTTGCTTTGGTGTGTTTCCGCAGAGTTTCGTATGTGTGAGGGGGTGGTATTTGCTTATTGTATGTGGTGAGGTGGGTAGTGTGGGCTTATAGAAATGTCACTTTTCATCAGCCTAGGAACATCGCTGCATTCACTGCATAGATGTTCTCTGCAAACTGGTGGGTCTCCATGTCATTTGATAGCACGAACCCTTGTAACAATGGTTTGTCTAGAATCTGTTCCAGCCCCATGAGATGTCGAGCATCGGTAGCACTCACCCGCTCTGCCATCTTTATCTCAAAGGCGAAATAGCCATACTGCGTCTCTACTAGTAGATCGACCTCCTTACCATCCTGCGTACGAAGGTGATGGAACGACACCTCGGCCAAGATATTCTTCGCCTGCTTGTATAGCTCCGCCACTATCAGGCTCTCAAACTCAGCCCCCGTGACGCCACCACGCTTCTGTAGCACCGCCTGCAGCACACCCTGGTCCATGAAGTGTATCTTGGGTGCTTTCACCAATCGTTTGGTTGCATTACGTTCCCATGCAGGCAAGATGAGCACCTGATAACTCAACCGCAGATACTCCAGATAACGCTGCACTGTCTTAGCACTGACGCCCATGTCCCGTGCAAAATTAGACACATTCAGCACGCAACCCGTATAAACGGCTGTGGCACGCTGCAACTTGATAAATGGATCTAGGTCACGGAACGATGCCAAGTCACGCACATCACGCTCCAAGTAGGTTCGCACATAGTTCCTCAACCATAGATAACGGTCGTCATCTGTCATCTCATCTGCTACTAGAGCCGGATATCCTCCGTACTGCACATAATGCGCCCATGCTGCCTGCTTCTGTGCCATGCGTTCATCTAACAATAACGATGGACAGAGTGTCACTGGCGATTGTGGTGCAGAGAGTAACTGCTGCCAGAGGGAAGGATATATCGTGTCGCTCCAGCTCTGCGTCGCTATCTCGGGCAGTGTCAGTGGGAATATCTCGTATATCACGCATCGACCTGCCAACGACTCACGCACCTTCTCCAGTAGAAGCAACTGACTCGAACCGAGCAATATGTACCGCACATCGTTGTAGGTATCATAAGCCGCCTTGATACTCTCTATCAGTTGTGGCTCTTTCTGCACCTCATCCAGTATTGCCTTGGGGTACATCGTTTTCCACTGTTGCGCCGTCATCTGCAGATACGCCTTACGACGCACAGGGTCTTCTATACTGAGATAGGTGTAATCTGACAACACCTGCTTGACCAGTGTTGTCTTTCCTACCTGTCGTGCACCGGTAAACACCATGATACGCCCCTGCTGACGCTCTTTTGTCGCTAGTACCTGACTCTCTATCTGTCTATGTTTCTCCATGATAATTGTTTGTTGCTATTCTTTTCTGCTCGCAAAGGTAAGCATAACCTCTCACTCTCGCAACAATTTTGCATGCAAAGTCCTAATTTTACGCCAATATTGTGACTTTGAGTCCTAAATTTACGCCATTATTAGGACTTTGAGTTCGGATTTTACGCCAATATTGTGACGTTGGTGGTGATAGAGAGTTGTGTATAATTAACACATTACCATTAATTTTCTGGGGGATGTCTTGTATAACTCAAAAACAACTTGTACCTTTGC
>CAYNMA010000232.1:0-2001 GCA_964398075.1 uncultured Bacteroides sp.
GCCATCCCTGCTTGTTAATTGTTAATTGTTAATTGTTACCCCCCCCCATTCATCCCCCCATTCCGCCCCTTCATCCCACCAATCCGCCCATTGAGCCCCTCGCCCGCACCACTTTTCCAATTTTTCCACTATCTTTGCAGCAATAAATAACAAAACCATGAAGAAAAACATCCTATTCCTCCTCACCCTCTTGTCACTCTCTCTGACAACCCGTGCCACCCAACCCTCCGGCACACTCCCTATCATGTACATCCAAACGACCGATGGCGCAAGCATCACCTCATGCGACACCTACCTCAAAGCCACCTACTGGATCGTGGCTACAGGTGCCGACTCCGTCTATGCCTTCGCCTCGCAAACTGCACCCGACACCCTCCAGATCAAAGGGCGTGGCAACTGGACTTGGAACGGCTTCGATAAGAAACCCTACCGACTCAAACTGACCAACAAGACCGCCCTCCTCGGACTCAAGAAAAACAAACACTTCGCACTCATGGCTGGCGCCGACGATAACAAAGCCTTTCTGCGCAACACCGTCGGCTTCTGGCTCAGCGAACAGATCGGCATGGCATGGACACCCAAGCAGAAACCCGTGGAGGTCGTACTCAATGGCGACTATATCGGACTCTATTTCCTCACCGAGACCATCCGCATCGACAAGAACCGTGTGAACATCGTCGAGCAACCCGACAACATCACCAACACCGATAGTATCACCGGCGGCTGGCTCGTTGAGATCGATAACTACAACACCGACCCGCATATCACCGTCTCCGAAGGCGGCAGCGGCTACTCTATCTACTTCACCTATAAGACCCCAGAGGTCCTCTCCTCCGCACAAGAGTCTTTCCTCTCCACCGAGATGAACCGACTCAACACCTTAATATATGGCGACAAAAACTCCGACGAACTATGGAACTACCTCGACATCGACGCCCTCGCCAAGTACTATATCGTCTGCGAGATAATGGACGACTACGAGTCCTTCCACGGCAGTTGCTATCTCTACCGTGATATGGGCGCCGGCAAGAAATGGATGTTCGGACCCGTATGGGACTTCGGCAGTGCCTTCAACTATACCAAGTCGCAGTATTGCTACGAAGGTCGTGAGTGGCATCAGGTATGGATTGCCGAGATATGCAAGTTCCCTGCCTTTCAGACTCGCGTGAAAGAACTGTGGGCCGACTTCGCTGCCAACCACTACAACGATATGTTCACCTATATCGACTCCTTCAAGAACCAAATAGCCTCTGCAGCACAGACCGATGCAGAACGCTGGCCCGACTATGGCAACAGCGACCTCGACAGCCGCACGCAAAATGTCAAGACCCTCCTCCGTGGCACCAAGACCTGGCTCGCCAGCCAATGGGGCGACGACGACTCCAACACATGGACCATCTGGTTCAAGGACAACGGCACACCCGCGTGGGAAAACATACACTGTTATATATACGACTACTCCATCAGCGGATACGATGGCAACTACCAACCCTTAGGCAATTGGCCTGGTACGGCTATGCAGACCGTCGAGTATAACGGCGAGACCTATTATAGCATCACCTTCACGCCGGCGTACACCTTCTCCACCGATGCCCGCATCATCTTCAACAATAGCGGCTCAGGCAGCGGCAACCAAACCGAGAACCTCGTGCTTGTCAATAAGTGCATCTACAACCGTGATGGCGTTGCCGATGAGATACCTACCACCGCTGCGACGTTGCTCTTCGATGAATCTGCTCCTGTAACCTATTACACCTTGCAGGGCATGCAGATCCCCGAACCCCTCATCGGTCAACCATGCCTCCGCCACCAATCCACCCGCACCCAACTCATCCTCATACCCAACTAAATCCATCCCCCGCCCCTTCACCCCAAACTAATCCAACCATAAAGAAAACATAATCGGAATGGGATGGAAATAACCTATCCCCCCTGTAACTCCTTGGGGACGCGGGCGCCCCGCCCGCGGGAATAATAAGGGAAATAATAAGGGAAATAATA
>CAYNMA010000233.1:0-1988 GCA_964398075.1 uncultured Bacteroides sp.
ACTAAATAAAATTCCACAAATCATCTCAAAAGCAATTTTTAGAACATCCCTAAACGTATAAACTTCTAAGAGTACATCAACACCGACACATCCTCACCCCGATAGCACTCATTAGCAATACGGTAGAGGTCACTCGCCTCCAGTCGTGCTATCTCTTTGTAAGTCTCTTGCCACGATGGTGCGACATTTTGGTACAACACATGTTTCGCCATAGCAAGCGCATTGTTCTCCCGATTCTCCGCCATGATAGCCATCTGCCCAAGCAGTTGCTTCTGATACTTACGCAGCATCGTTGGACTAAGCGGCTTATCCACCAACCGTTGCAATTGCCTATGGATAAGGTCAAGACACTGATCCTTCTTGTCTTCGTCTGCCGCAAAATAAACCGACCAATAGCCTGTGTCCGACAACGGCGTATAGTTCGACTCTATCGTATAGACCAACCCATTCTTCTCCCGCACAGCGAGGTTGAGTAGTGAGTTCATGCCCGACCCGCCAAGTATATTATTAAGGAGATAGAGCCCCAACTGATGCGTATGCCCTATCGGAAACGCAATATTGCCTAACATACAATGAACCTGATGGGTATGTTTGTGAAACGAAGTCTCAGCAGCACGATATGCCGTAGGCGCCTGTCTTACAAAGTCGCGACTTGGATACGGACAGTCCGAGAGATACCGCTCCGCATGTTGCAACACCTTATTAAAAGGTAACGACGAGAGCGTAAAGAACACCATCGCATCCGGATTATAGGCCCGCTGCATGAATCGATGCATCTTGTCACCATTGATCCAACGCAGTGTCTTAGGCTCACCTAAGATAGGACTATGCAGCGAATGTCCTTGAAAGATAAGGTCCTCAAAGTCGTCGTAGATGAGGTCCGACGGAGAGTCATTGTACGACTCAATCTCGTCATAGATAACCAATCGCTCCTTGTTCAGTTCCTCGGTAGGAAACGATGGATGAAAGACCATGTCCGTGATAAGACGCAAAGCACGGTTGTAATACGCCGAGAGTGTCGAGGCATAAAACACCGTCTCCTCCTTCGTAGTGTAGGCGTTGAGGTCGCAACCCACATCCTCTATCTTATTGATGATCTGCCGAGAACTGAGCGAGGTAGTCCCCTTGAATACCGCATGCTCAATGAAGTGCGCAATACCATTCTCCTTCTGCTCCTCGTCACGAGTACCTGCGCCCACCATCAGCCCAAGATACGAAACAGGTGAGTCTATCTGTTGATATACCAACCGAATACCGTTGGCGAATTGATGGTAATAAACCGAATAATCTGACATTTTTCTTTCTTAGTGTTGTGCAGGTCGAAAATAGTCCGTACCTTTGCGGTGCATTTGCGGCATTGGCGTAATTGGTAGCCGCGCCAGACTTAGGATCTGGTGACGCAAGTCGTGTAGGTTCGAGTCCTATATGCCGCACTCCGCTTCTTTGCTACTTGCTCCTTGCGAGCGCAAAGGTACGACTTTTTCCTGGTATGTGCAACGACGTATCGAAGCCATCCAATTCACTCTCAGCATCATGAAAAGATTGAACTACATTCTATTGACGCTACTATCCATCATTTTAGTAGGTTGCCTCGATAAAACGACATCGAACTACACCCCTCGTATCGCAAACAGTGTCTTCATACATAATAATAAGGATACCCTCCTCCTGCATGTCAATTCGGACGGCTCCCAGATAGTCTTAGACACCATAAGCGTTGGCGACACCGTTAATGTGGTAGCAGCCTACACTTCAGTGGGTAATAACCTTACCTCCGCACAAGTGGCATGGGACAGTACCTACATGAACCTCAAACTGAAACTCTTCGATGATGTACGCGAAGTGATGTTAGAGACTTCCGATTCCCTCCACGGTATCATCAACTTGCCTGTGGGCTACTACTATCTCACCTTGCCCATCGAGTTCCGTGCGCTGAAAGCAGGCTCACCCAACTTGACCTTCACCGTCGAAAGCGACTCTAAGTTCTC
>CAYNMA010000234.1:0-1983 GCA_964398075.1 uncultured Bacteroides sp.
CTACTAAATAAAATTCCACAAATCATCTCAAAAGCAATTTTTAGAACATCCCTAACTATTGAAATATTCTGCAGACGGCTTCGACAAGGCAAAGCACCAGACAGAAGAAGGTGCAGATATTGCGTGCTAAGAGCCAACGGAAGAGGAACCAATCCATTTTGATTTCCTTGTATTTCTCCCAGTCGCCCATTGGTCCCATCCACCAACGGGGAGTATCATTGCGTGGTTTATCGTTCACAAAGAGCCACATAGAGTAGATGAGATAGATGGACATGGGTAGGGTGAGAAGTGTTAACAGACACCAGACGCTCCACCAACCCATCGCTACGCCTAAGGCGAGCAAGGCAAAGGGTAGCAAGGCGAAAATGCCAACAAAGGCAATCATTCCTTTTTTATTCCCTATCAGTCGTGCAAAGGTCATCTTGTCTAAGGCTGCATCGGCACCGACTTCCATAACAGAATGCACATAGAGAATATTCACTACTAAGCATCCTACGGCGATGCTGAGGCAGAGCATGCGCATGGAGAATAAAGTACCAGTCAGTGCGGCTTGTGTGCCGAGCATGAGGAGTGGACCGAACATCAATCCGATGGTCAGTTCGCCAAGGCCGTGGTAGCATAACCGCAGGGGGAAGCCAGAGTAACTGATGCCAACGAAGAGTCCTAAGAGAGCATAGAGGATGATGCCGAATGTGGCGTTGATACCGTTTACAGCCCATTGGACGGCAATGCAGATGGCACCCATCAAGGCGGCGATACCTAAGAAGACGGCGATGGCCTTGCGCAGTTCATCGACAGAGGCTTTGCCATCGTGCAGGTAGTGACACTTATCCATTCGTGCTCGTACGCTCTCGCTGCATACCTCTTTGCGGGAACGGCTGTCTTGCTTATAGTCGAAGTAGTCGTCGGCAAGGTTCATACCGAGGTGGGCAAAGCATACTCCTAGAATGACGGGTAGGGCAATCCAACCGACAAAGTGCTCATTGCCAAGGCAAAAGAGAATGGCGGTGATGGTAGGGAGTAGGGATTGCGGTATGGAGACGGTGCGACTGTTGTCGAACCAGAACTTTATCTTATTCATAATCATTGCGTTTAGGGTTTCTTGGGAACCACCCTTTCTTGACTCGTTTCTTTTGCTCGAAGAGTTCGTGGATAGACCAGAAACACGAGAAAGCGAAGACACCGAGAAGGACGGAGAGGTAGGTGCTTTCGGTGAACAAAGAGAGCGTGAGTGCGGTGAGTCCGACGAGCGCAAAGAGCCACCAGCAGCGCGTGCCGAAGTGGTATTCGGCTTTGATGACGATAGGGTGGAAAAGGCCTATGCAAAGAAAGGCAGCAAGTCCGAGTATGATTCCTTCGAGGTTCATGAGTCTTGTTTTAGGGTGCAAAGGTAGGGAATGTTTGGGGAATTTACAATTGGATAGTGGACAAATTTACAATTGTGTGGGATAGTGTCGTCTTTGCACTGTGTGCTTATTCTTCCTGCTTGGGCGGTGTGGAAATTGTTTCCTTTGCACTGCGTGCAAGAAAAATGGACGAAATTGGACGAAACGCTATCGGGTCGGTCGAAAATTACAGAAAATGGACGAAAGATAATGAGGAAAATGGGGATTTTTGCGGTTTAGATTTTTTAATCTGTTCGAGGCTGTTATTTAATGTAATTTAATCGTTTTTGGGTTGTTTACGGTTGATACCGTAAATTGTGGGTGAAAATTGGCGTGAAGGCAGTCTGAGAGCGGCTTGAAACCCTTATGAAACAAGCATAAGGTAAGCTGTATCTACCGTGTATCTACCGTATATGTACCGTGTTTGTTTCGTCACGTGCCGCAGACAATATCGGGGCAGATTGTTAATTAACAGTTAACAATTAACAATTAACAAGCAGGGTGGTGGGGAGGGGTTTTTATTGTTTTCGTTGATGGTATTTATGGGGGTGGTTGGTTGTTTTTGTTGTTTTCGTTGATGGTATTTATGAGGGTGGTT
>CAYNMA010000235.1:0-1980 GCA_964398075.1 uncultured Bacteroides sp.
AGATGAAGGACTATTAGAATATAAAAAGAATAATGTAATACTTAAGGATTTAAGTGTAGATGATTTTATAAAGAAAATAGAAGAAAATGTTAAGATAAATAATTAAATTATGAATATTATTTCAATATTATTTTAATCAAATAATATTTTTTTAATTAATCATAGGAGAAAATAAATAAAATTGATTGATATTTAAATTTATACTAATTGCTTAGGATAAATTTAGGTTTCAGGATACCTTTGTTAATTTTTTGGTTTAACAACCACATTTTTTTAAAGATGTTCCGTTCATCATCACTTTTTTAACACCAAAAAGCTCAACGGTTTCTATCGTTGTTAGAAACTTAGCGGATTTTTTTAACTTAAAAAATTCTAAAACGGTTTCTATCGTTGTTAGAAACTTAGCGGTTGTCTTTTAAAGGGTGTCACTTAACCCTGTGGTCTGTTATAGGTGTCACTTAACCTTAATTTCTGTTTAAAAGTGTCTTTTAACTTTGTGGTCTTTTACAAGGTGTCACTTAACCTTAGCTGCTTTAATATTTAATAAAAGAAAAATAATTAGTTTACTTTTTCAACTTTTTAATTTTAGTTGATTATTATTTAAAGTTATTATTTATTTTAGTATTTTAGTTGTTAAAATATCATAAAATAAAATTATATGATAAAATATATGTTTTTGTTTTATTTTTAGTTTTAAACAACTAAATAATATCAATTTAAGGATCATTATAATAGTAAATCATATTAAATTTAATATTAGTTTATATTTTGTTTTTATTATTTGTTTAAAGTTTTATAGATTTTAGTAAAATCTATAAAGTTATTATAATATGCTATAATTTATAATTTGTTATGAAAAGTTGAAAAGATGATTTGTTTAATTTTCTTTTATTAAATATTAAAGTATTGTCATGTAATAGTAAGTAAACATCATAAAGCTTTACATGATCCTTTTTATTTGTTTTTTTGGCTAAAAAACATCATACCTTGTTTGTCTTTGAGGCCGACGCGCCAAGAGAAGAAAACATGCGATTTTTATTTATTTTCTCCTATGCTAGCTAGTATTAAGTAGTTAAAAATATCTTGAATTTTGATTTTATTTAGTAAATAAAATAAAAAATATTTTTAGTTTATGATTTGTTGATTTAAAATATTTTTTAATTTAAAACATTAAAAGTTATATTAAAGTTGTATAGTTTTAATTTGATTTTTATATTAGTTTGTAGTTTAATTTAAAAAATGTTTTTAAATTTTTGATTTGTTTTGTTTTGTATTTTATTAGATAAATTTTATGATGCTTTACTTAAATTTATATTTACTTAAATTTATATTTACTTAAATTTATTTTACTTAAATTGTACAACTTTTATAAAACTTTTAAGAAAAATAATAAAATATATATAATAATAGGAAATGAAAAACTGAAAATCTTGAAAACTGAAAAATGTAAGTTTAGTACATAACAAATTGTTAATATCAACTTTTCATATTTTAATATGATTTCTTAAGAATTTAAGAAAACTGATTTTAATAAAACTAAATAATAACTATGATTTATTATTAAAACATATAATAATTTTCAACTTATTTTATTTAATAAATAAAATAAAGTTTAGTTATGTATTTTTATATTAAAACTAATCTTAAAACTGAAAACTATTTCTTTTAATTTTTTAAACATATTTTTTTAAATATTAATTATTTTAAATTTCAATCATAATAAAATTTTTTCTTTAGTATTTCTTATAATAATAAATCAATCATTACATTATTTTATAACTTTAAAATTAAAATAATTATGTTTTTAATACAAATAGCACTTAAATTAACATTTAATGATATTTAAGGTTAACTTAACATAAAATAAAAACTTAAATATTTTTTAGCATAATCATTAATAACTAATACTAAAAAATAATAAACGCACATAGGAGAAAATAAATAAAAATCGCATGTTTTCTTCTCTTGGCGCGTCGGCCT
>CAYNMA010000236.1:0-1972 GCA_964398075.1 uncultured Bacteroides sp.
CAAAAAAATCTAAAAAACTCAAATTAAAAAATATCATCAAAGCATTGGGCGACTGCTATCGACGATTTATTGGAACAAATATTGCCAAATATTAGCCAAATATTCCATTGATGGTCAGGATATTGCCAAATATTCTCCATTAAAGTCCATTAAAGGGTCATTAAAGAGTCATTATAAAGACTCTGTCAAAAAAGCCTAAAAAAAATATTCTCCATTAAAGTTCATTAAAGGGTTTAAAGGCCTTATCCTTTGTGTTTTGGGTAGCGGATTGCCCAGATGGTGAAGGCGGCAAGGACGACGAGAGTCAGTACGCCTGCCACGGTGTAGCCTATCCATCGCCACTCGGCAGGGAGGTGCAGTCCTTCGGGAGCGATAAGGATATAACTATAACTTACCATAGTCATGAACACCGCCGGCACGAGGCTGACCATATACCCCATCGAGTAGGAACGGTGACCGAGCATGGTGTCGGTATGTTCCTCACGGAAGAGGTAGACCGTTGCAGCCCAAAGGGTGAAGGAAGCGAGGGTCTGGTTGGTCCAGGCGAAATATCTCCATACGACATCGAAGTTGACGAAGGTCATTCCGAAGACCGCTGCAAAGAGCGGGAGGGAGATGAGTAGTCGTCGCCATATCTTTTTCTGTTCGAGATGTAGGAAGTCGGCGAGTATGAGTCGTGCGCTTCTCAGGGCCGTATCGCCCGAGGTGATAGGTGCAGCAATGACGCCGATGATAGCGAGTACGCCACCGACCGTGCCGAGCCAAGAGCGAGATATCTTATCGATGACCAAAGCGGCGATGTTCTCACCTGGGTGGGCATCGGCAAAAGCCTGTAAGCCGTCGATACCTCCAAAGAAGGAGCCAGCCGCAGCAGCCCAGATAAGTGCTAAGACGCCTTCGACGACCATAGCCCCGTAGAATATCCATCGACCTTGGCGTTCGTTGGTGATGCAGCGTGCCATGAGAGGCGACTGCGTGCCATGGAAGCCGCTGATTGCGCCACAAGCGATACTCACAAAGAGCATTGGGAAGAGTGGTAGTCCATCTTTCTGTCGGTTCTGCAGTCCATCGGTCACTTCGGGTATGTCGCCGCCGTGCCAACCGAGCATGACGACCATTATACCCACACCCATGAAGAGGAGGACACCACCGAAGAGAGGGTATAACTTACCTATCAGTTTGTCGATAGGAAGCAGGGTAGCAAGCATATAATAGAGGAAGATGATACCAATCCATGCCTCGACGCTGATGCCGCCGGCGAGTCCGTGCAAGAGGTTAGCAGGTCCTGTCATGAAGGTGGTGGTAAGCAGCACGAGCAGCACCACGGACAAGATGCGAATGCCATGATGAACCACATTGCCTAACTCGTCACCCACTATCTCGGGGAGACTGGCTCCGCCTTTGCGAACGGATATCATACCCGAGAGGTAGTCGTGTACGCCGCCGGCGAAGATAGTACCGAAGACGATCCATAGGTAGGCGGAGGGTCCATAGAAGATACCCATGATAGCACCGAAGATAGGTCCGAGTCCGGCTATATTGAGGAACTGAATCAAGAATATACGCCATGCAGGCATGGGGACATAGTCGATGCCGTCGGTCTTGGTGAGGGCAGGTGTAGCGCGTTGTGGGTCAGCACCAAAGATTTTCTCGACGAAACGTCCGTAGAGCACATAGCCCACGATGAGCAAAATGATTGCAAAGATGAAACTGTACATGATATTTCCGATTACCGTTTGAAGTCGCAAAATTACGAACTTTGATTCATATTTCCAATTTTACGGTCAGGAGAGGGATACTTAAACGGACGCCTATCGGCGTATTGACACGAAGGGTCATAAAATACGTGGTCTAAAAAATCTAAAAAACTTAGGGCAAAAACTATTATCAACAAGTTAACACAGTCATCGACAAGGAGATTGGAACAAATATTGCCAAATATTATCCAAATATGCCACGGATGGGCTCGAGA
>CAYNMA010000237.1:0-1958 GCA_964398075.1 uncultured Bacteroides sp.
TATTAACCTGTTCTAGCAATAAGTGTTTCTGTGATTGTTCTAATGTGTTCATAAGCCTATTACCTCTTTTATTTTACATTGGAGAACCATAACTGGATATACTTTTAGCATTTACAACATTTTTATACTCTGAATCAGTATCTGATGTTGCATAATAAAGATGATAAGGGTCTGTAGTAGAAATACCTACAGCATGTGGAGATAAACCACCATCTTCAGTTGTAATATATACACCTTTTAATGGTACTGTTTTATCATAATATGGTACACGGACAAAACCACCATAATTTACAACATACTTAGAGGAATATGCAGCTGTAGGTAATATAGACCTAAGCCCAGTAGCATCTGTATCTTGTAAATATACAACAGATGTATTAGTAGCTGGCATAAAATGAGCAACATTTTTAGTTGTTCCAGAAATACTCTCTTGATCACTACTTTGATAAGTACACAGCATTTTCATTCCAGTGTTATCACACACATAAACAGGTATATGACTATAAAAAGTAGTGTTTGTAAAAGCAGTAGCTACTAAATCTTTTGCTAATATACCTTCTTTTAAATCTGCCATTTCATACAGCATATTATTTCCTCTAGTACGCTTTACCTTGGTATCATTAAAGTAGTCATCAATTTCAGTACTCCATGAATTATCCACAGGTACTTTGGTTTCTGCGGTACTACTACCAGTGTTGCTATTAAACCATACGGTTTCAAGAGCCTCATTTACTTGTTGTACTTCTACAGAAGTTATTTCTGTATAGGTATTTTTAAGCTGATTTACAATACTACTTTCTGAATATGTTATAAAATCCATAGCTTTGTCAAAAGAAAGACTCTCATCTTCATTAGGTTTTCTTTCATATGTATATCTTTCTGTATGGTCTAGAAGTACTACTCCTTTTGTAGTAGTTTTTGGAACAACTATAGCCCACATATTAAAATTAGACTCTATTATATTAAGAGTAGTAGCTGTATAAGTAGTTTTTAAGTAAAAAGTATTTTTCTTCTCAGCATTTATAATATCAAAACCCTTATACATAGTACTTATACTGAAAAAATTAGAAGGGTCTACATATGTTTTAGTTTCTGTAATATTATAAGGATGTGTTAAATCCTTATGAATATCTATAGTTGTATATTGTAAATTTTCTTTTGCAGTATTTACAGTAGGTAAACTAGTAGTATAAATTATAGCATTACTAACATATACTCTATTTATTTTGTAGTTAGTAACACTGTCACCTTCAGAATTTTTAACTACAGGAGCTGACCATTTACTTTCTAGTGCATATTGACCTGCTATAGTAAGACCTGATTTTACATTACCATTAGAATCCCCTAACCCTCCAGCATATACAGTATAAGTTGAGTCTCTAGTACTCCTGTTAACCATTTCATGTACAGCAGTCCATTTTGTAGTACCATTATCAGAATAGCCGTAGCAACGATTAACTACATCATACCAATCATAGTGTACAGTTATAGAAATAACTCCATTCCAAAAAGAATCTTCTGCATATGTTGTTATGATATTACCTGATGAATCTATTGTCTTTACTGGTCTTTGGTAGATTCTTTCCTTATTATATACAGTTGCTGTTTCTTCAGTATATATATAATAACAAGCTTGCCATGCATAAAATTTAGCTGTTTCTCCTAATGCTACAGGTCCCCATAGTACAGATACATTTTGAGTTTCTTCTTTTGGTGTAGGTACTTCATCAGTACCATCATGATGAGGCTTATGAATATTATCTAAACGTGTGTTTAGATCTGTAAGGTCTATGTATAAGCCTTCATTTGTATCCATGAGAACATTCTTAACGTACATACTCACTCCGTAGTAGTTGTAGAGGTAGCATTCTCTAATGCAGTAATTCTGTCATTTATATTAGTCAAATCAACATACATACCTTCACTGCTAGAAAGCTGTACGTCCCCTTCAGTAGTAC
>CAYNMA010000238.1:0-1945 GCA_964398075.1 uncultured Bacteroides sp.
TATCATTATCAATATTTCTCCTTATATATTGACTTAATATTTCATTCATTAAATAGGTCGCACTCATATTTCGCTTTTTAGCTTGATTTTTGATTGCCTTGTATAAATTGGGCTCGATTCTTAGCAAAACTGGTTGCGTTGTATTATTCTCCATCACTTTCATAAATATCTCTTATTTTCCTTTCAATTTCATTATCACTCAATCCTAACAATTTGCCAAATATACCAATTAACACTGATACACATATACTATCACCTGCTAAATGATAGCAACTAGCATTCGACTGATTTGCCATAATGTTATCAATGTCTTCATCTTTTAACCCTTGTAATCTAAAACATTCTCTCGGTGTTAATTTTCTAATACATAGCATTGAATTCCCTTTAACAACAACTCCAACATTTTGGCTAGTTTGTAATGTTTGACAACTTTGCTTTTGCACCGTTCCTCTATGATATTGCATTCTACTACTAATATCAACTCCATCACCTTCTTCAGCTAGAAGATATCCTTGTTTAGTTGCATTCTTAATCGGCAATACATAACTTGGATTAAATGAAGTTGTAATTGAGTTAGCATAATCTCCTTTATAAATTCTATCTTGTAAATGATACTGATTAGTTGAGCCTTTCTTCCCAACACCACCTACAACTTTTGTTTCATCTATTTGTTTTTCAGTTGCCACAAATGAGCAGTTACTAGCATCCCTAGTACCTTCTTTTGTATTAATTGTTGAAGCTATTGTTTTATTCACCAAACTTTTATCATTATTACCCGTATATTTTTCATTATCAGATGCAATGTAATTAATCATCTTTTCTGATAAAAATAATTTATCATCTAAAACAAAATTATCAGTAGGTCTTTGACCAGCTAGTGTTGTTATGGCATTACCGACATCTTGATTTTCTCTATTGATATTTTGAAGAAACCTTTCCCTTCTCGGATAGTTGCTTGTTCCATCTGACATAAAATAATTAACCATTTTTTGAGATAAATAGTATTTTTCTTCTATCTCATTTTCTAGCATATCTTTCAACTTCAAATGTAAATCAATTGGCTTTGGGAAATCATACTTGTGGTTTCCTAAAATTGAGACCATAAATGTTCTATTTCTGCTTTGCGGGATTCCGTAATTCTTTGCATTTAAGTCTTGCCAATAATTTGAATATCCTAATTTCTCAAGGCTTTTCATCCAAGTTTGAAAATCAGTTTGATTTCTCTTACTATGGACTTGTGGAACATTTTCCATAATTAGAACTTCAGGTAAACAATTACTATCTTTACACTCGAAAAGTATTCTTTCAACTTCCCATAACAATCCACTTCTTGTGCCACTATCTTTAGACATTCCTTTACAATCACCAGCTAGACTTAAATCTTGGCAAGGAAATGAATAAGTAAGCATATATGTATATTTGAATTGCTCTACAATTTCTAGATCTTTAGCGTGAACTTTACTGATATCTACTAAATTGTTTGTAGCCTTAATATTGTTATAGATTTTTCGATAATCGGCTCTTGCCAATTGTTGCCTAGTTGCACACTTATTGTAATCCGAACTAACGCCCAAACGCACTAATTCATCTAATACTTCATCCTTACTTAAATCCTTAGAGTAATCAGTGTAGTCTCTAATGTGTAAATCATTGTATGCTTGAATTGATTTAATTGCCCATTCACATAATTTATAATGGCAAGATTTTCCAAGCAAGTATTTCAGTGCCAAGTTTTGAGAGCCATATCCGCCAAATAGTTCGATTAAGCGTATAGGTTTGTCTATTATGTAATTTTCGTTTAAAAAATCATATATACTAAATTTATGCATTACTTAACCCCAACGGCGACCAAGCAACCGTCATCGAAAATTCTAACCTTAGTATCTCCCATATCATGGCGATAGAGTTGGTTGGGAGCGTATTCATTCATTAAATATCTGTATAA
>CAYNMA010000239.1:0-1933 GCA_964398075.1 uncultured Bacteroides sp.
CCAAATAATTTTGGTTGTTTTTCCCTTGACAAAAGTGTAATATTATGGTATAATCTCGATGTATTCTAAATTAAAAGGAGTGTTATATGGTAGCAAATATTATTATGTTAAGAGCAATATCAAAGCAATCTAACGGAGAATTGTATGACAACGGCAAAGACGATATGGGCAATCAAATTATTTATGTCGGCAATAATAATCGGTTAGCGAAAAAGAAGTTTGCAGAAATAGTGCAAAGAGAAAAAAAAACTTCTTGGGTTAAAGATTGTTGTCCTAATGGCAGAGTTTTATATTCACACATAGACTTATATGAAGAAGACAATGAGTTCTATTGCGAAAATCAAAGCACGGGCGAAATCTTGCATATTCAACTTGTAAAAAAAGAAATAGTAAACGAATAGTGTTGTATGCTTGTGGGGTGGTAGCGAAAGGAGAAGATAAATGACTATTAAAAACATATAAAAATATTGAAAAAAGTGTTGACTTTTATATAAATGTGTGGTATTATATAATTGGGAGGCGGAAAAGATATGAAAACATACAAAACTGAAATAGTATTAAATCCCGAACAAAAAGAAAAGTTTATAAAAACTATTGGAACTTGCAGATTTATATACAATTTATTTTTACAAAAGAATAAAGAGTTGTATGAGAAAAATAAAGACACCAATTTGCCCAAATATATAAATAATTATGAGTTCAGTAAATGGTTAAATAACGATTTTATCTCAAATAACCCAGAGTTTTCTTGGATAAAAGAAGTATCTAGTAAGTCAATAAGGCATACAATAGACAATTCAAATATTGCATTTAGAAAATTTTTCAAACACGAGAGTAAGTTTCCCAAATTCAAAAAGAAAGGCAAAAATGAATGCGGAATGTATTTTGTAAAAACTGATGCGAATACCAAAATCAAGTGTGATAGACATAGGATAAAGATACCAACACTTGGTTGGTGCAAACTAAAAGAATTCGGTTATATCCCTACTAACAAAATAATTAAAAGTGGAACAATAACCAAACAAGCAGGAAGATTTTATGTGAGTGTTTTGGTTGATGAAGAAATTAAAATACAAGAACACAATAAAAACGATGGACTTGGTATAGACTTAGGGGTAAAAGATTTTGTAATATTAAGTGATAATACCAAATATAAAACATTAAAGCAAAAGAAATTGAATAAAAGGCTTTTACGAGAGCAAAGAAAACTCTCGAGAAAATATGAAGAAAAAAAGAAAAATAAAAAGGAGGAATCTACTAACTATAAAAATATAGAAAAGCAAAAACTACGGGTGCAAAAAATTCATCAAAGAATATCAACTACTAGGAACGATTATCAAAACAAGATAATTTGTGAAATAATAAAACGAGAACCAAGTTTTATTACAATAGAAGATTTGAATGTTCGTGGAATGATGAAAAATAGGCATTTATCAAAAGCAATAGCAAATCAAGGATTTAACCAATTCATAAATAAACTTACTTATAAATGTTTCTTAAATGGAATAGAATTAAGGCAAGTTGATAGATTCTATGCAAGTTCAAAAATTTGTTGTGAATGTGGAATGATTAAAAAAGATTTAAAATTGAGTGATAGAGTTTATAAATGTGATTGTGGTAATATTGTTGACAGAGATTACAATGCAAGTATAAACTTAAAAAATGCAAAACAATACAAAGTAATAGCATAAACAAGCAACTTTGTATATGTACTCGTGGCTAGCGAGGAATTTAAGACTGTGGACTAATACACAAACCAAAGTAGGCTACACGAAATGGGTTAGGATGAAGCAGTAATGGGACTATCGTGAGATACCCAAATTCTAAAAATTATATATTTTTATATGTTTTTAGTAGCAGAATGAATGTTCATTAAGTTTATTGCAAATCTAATCGCCACTCTTATATGTTGGGCATTGGGAAATATCGGCGA
>CAYNMA010000240.1:0-1928 GCA_964398075.1 uncultured Bacteroides sp.
CTAATATAAAACTTGTTTATAAAAATAAATCTAAAAAGCGTTGTTTCATCGCCGTAGATGGATATGATGCCGAAAGCGAAGAAACAGCTCTAAGAAAATCTAAAAAGGAACAAGATGGCAAAGGCGGTCAAGCATATCGTGCTTTAAATAGACTTGCAAAGAAGTATGGCGAGTCTTTTGAGTTCCCCGCCAATGATGATTATATCGACTATATCATCTCGCCTTACGATTATTGCGACATGACTAAATCTTGTCAACCGCTCGAACATATCTATTCTTACGATATGAATTCTTGCTATCCTTATTTCTTGATGCAAGAACTTCCTTATGGAAACGACCTAGGCGAAGGAGAGATTCTTGAAGATGAATATGGCTTCATCGAATATGTAACTCAAACAGGATTTAAATCCTTAAGACTAAAATCAAAAGGCTATGCCGAACATAGATTTAAGAAGAAAAAGTTCCAGTGCTTTTACGATTGGGCGGTTCAAGGTTTCAAGAAAAAGCAAAAGAATAAAGATTATAAAATAGTATTAAATGCCCTTGTTGGCGATATGAAATATCATAATATTTTTATTAGATGCACTGTGCTAGACAAGGCGCAACATTTAATTGAATCTTTAAGAGATGAAAACACTTTGATGTGTACTGTAGATTCAATTGTTTCAAGTGTGCCTCGCCCTGATATTAAATTAGGAACTGAAATTGGTGACTTTAAATTAGAGCATGAAGATGCGGAACTTTACTATGAGTCAAATATGGTCAAACAATTTAGAGGTGAAAGAGAACTCCATGCAGGAGTTAGCTCAAGCCGATATGTTAATGATTTAGAAATATGGAGCGAGCCAAGGTATTCCTGGAACTTCCAAACTAAACAAATTGAAAAAAATCCAGTAGAATCATCTACTACAATTTCGAAAGGAGCGTTATTATGGCTAAACAAACAATAAAAAAAGTAGGTAGACCTTATATCAAAAGACCTACCAAAGCCCAAAAAATTAAAAGTGAATACAATAGAAGATATCGTGAGAAAAAGAAACTCGAAAAAGAAACTGGAGAAAAGTTAACTCATGAATATCACAAGACCGAAAGAATACCTTATTCGCCTTTTAGGCTAACAAAAGAAATGAAAGAAGCTGTTGATTTAGGCGATATTGACAAATTAATGGGGATGCTTATGAATGCTAAATCAATAATTAGGACGATAATGGATTTAGCGACTGATGGAGATATTGAGAAATTGAAAAAAATCCTATTTGAAAAAGGCGATGCCGTTTCAATGGAAGATTATTTAAAGCAAATCGTTTATGCTTATCGTTCGAAAGTTCAACAACAAGCGGAGAAAATTGACAAGAACAAGAAGAAAAAAGATTTAACAAATCAAGAAAAGCGTATTCTAAAAAAACTTCAAGGTGTTAATGATAAAATGCTACAAGAGATATTCGATAAGCTTCCAAACGAGACAAAAGAGACAATAAAGTCTCAATTAGGAACTGATGAAATTCAAGGTTTCAGTTGGGACAAGGGGCTAAAAGGCTTTACTAATGGCTATCAAGTTATTTACATTAAATCAAACTCTGATGGAATTTATAGAGAAAATACAATGACTGTTTCTTATTTAAAAGATATAAAACTTGAAAAAGGCGAAGTGGGCGTTTAATGGGAAATCACATTATTGATGTTAGAAGAAAAAAAGCTTTAAAGGATAATTTGCATTGGAATTGTGAAAAAGTTGACTCTTATAACAAAGTTTGGAACTTTTGCATAAGTGCCAGAGGCACTGCAAAGTCAACAAAAATTGCTTGGAAGGTTTGGAAGAATTGGATTCATAAACATTGTAGAACTTTAATATTAAGAAGAAGACCAGTTGACATTACTCCAGGATACATTAATTCAATTACACTTATGATTAATAAATTTCTTCCAGT
>CAYNMA010000241.1:0-1896 GCA_964398075.1 uncultured Bacteroides sp.
GCACATCACGTTTTGCATAGCCTATTTCTTGCTCTGTTAATGGTGTTTCAGGCGTTCTAATTAAGCTGTAATCCCAATCACCTTTTAACTTTTTTAAACCTGCTATTTCACCCATTTTTGCAAGCCCAGCCATTTGCAAATGGAAGGTATCCCAAAAACGTAAAACTGTATCCTCGCCACGCATTAAATCAAGCGTGTATACATTTGTGCTACTTTGTGCATTTGCTACAATTGTATATTCTTTTGATAACTGATACATTAACGTCTGCAAGTCAAACATTAAATTATAGGCACAGATTATAGGTATACACTGGTAGAACTCTCCCCATTCGATGTATTTTTTTAATTGTTTGATGTAATCTTTACTGTGTCTGAATAAAGTTATTTTGTCGCTTATTACTGGCTCATACTTATATATATCGACATTACGAACATCATTATCAATATAAAGTATAGAGTAGGCTCTTGTGTTGTTATGCTTACCAATGTTACAAGTTTCAGTGTCATAAATACCTACAATTCTATATGTTTTACGCTTCTTTGCCATAAGTGTTAGGCTCTATCATTTCAACAATCGATGTATAACTAGGTGATGTTCTATCGCCTTCGTCTATGCTTTCTTCACTGTAAGCATACTCTAGTGCTTGCTTTACGCTATCTTGACTCATCACATAATCCCACGCATCTTGTAAATTGCTAAAACCTAAACCACGCATGATTAACTTATTGCGATTCTCTGTGTCCTTTGCGCCTTCCCAAAACCGTTGAGTTGCACGGTAAAAAACTTTTGTTTCCTCTTGAGTTTTACCACCTGAAAAATCTTCATTACCTACACTAGCAGCGTTAATTTCTTCTTGCACCATGAAATTAGTTAAACCTTGTTTGCCGATAATCATTTTTGCGCTGCGTGTTAATGTGTCTAGCTTATTAGTCGCTTCGCGAATATCTTGTGAGCGACCCTGCGACATTGTTTTTCCATATTCGCTGCGTTCTAATTTAGTACCTTGCATGCTTTTGTACAGCTCTGCGCCTGTCTTAACTAATGCGTTTTTAACCTCACCAGTTAAAGTTTTTTCACCTGTTAACAATTTTTCAATTTTGTTTAATTGTCTAGTTGCGCGCCTGCGTGACTTCGCAGCATCACTAAGTACTTTCTGTTTTACAGCACCTGCCACACCGCGCTTTTGCACCTCACTAACGGCTTTAACAGTTTTAGCTGCCTTGCGCGCATAGTTTTTTGCTGCTGTACTAGTTGCAACTTTAGCGGCTTTTGCTATAATAGGTAAAACCATTTTTTCTCCTCCTTTTTTGGTTTAAAAAAATGCCGTAACAAATTTATATGTTACGGCATTTTAACGTTTCGCAAAACCTGTAAACTTACAGTTTACTCATAAAAGTGTAGTGTTTTGAGTGTGTTTCCGTTTGCTAGTGTTTTTTCAACTACTTGCACGTCTACCCCGCCGCCTAAGTCCCCGTTAAACAAACCTACCATTTGAATAACAGAACGCTTAATGCCTTCGCTTTGGCTCATGTATATTGAGCCGTCTGCTGTGATAAGGTAAACATTTACGCACGCCTCACCTGTGCGAGTGCGAACACCTGGTGTTGTTACTACATCAACGAGTGTAAAGCGTTCACTGCCCTTTTCTGTTAGGCTCTGTGCGTCCGAGAGTGCGTTAGCAACCTTAATGGTGCCTTCACGTGTGCTTGTGTCAACTGTGCAAATGTAGCCTTGAGGGATGTTTAAGTCTACATTGTCTGAGTGTGCTAGTTCTTGTGTGTCTTGTGTTGCTAGTTCTTGTGTCATTTTGTTTACCTACTTTCTTTACTCTGTAATTTTCGTTGCGTGTTTAATAAAGTCGTCCATAGTCATGGAATAAAACTTGCTTGTAACAT
>CAYNMA010000242.1:0-1894 GCA_964398075.1 uncultured Bacteroides sp.
CGCAAGGTTTTACCAATGGAAGAACTACTAGAATCTCGCCTTCATACGCTTTGGCGTTGTTTCCTTGAAAGTTCTTTGTCTCGTCGAAAGAGTCGTTTGCCATGATGGGAGTGGCGAGCGATAGGATAGAGAGGAGGAGTGGAAGGAGTCGTTTCATGTGGATTTTGGATTATGGGTATTATTGTTGATTCGTAGAATTATAGGAACTCTTCTGCGAACCAGGATGCAAATAGTTCGGGGGAGTTGTCTCCATATCGGTCTGCTCCTTCACCTGCGTTTAACTCGGTGATCTGTGTTTCTGTCGCATCAATAGTATAGTACATATTTCCGATAGGTGCAAGACGACGAACCGCCTCTTTTACTACATCGGGGATATTCGGTTTGCGATAATGGATGTGGTTATTGATTATCCAATAGCGATCTTCTTGAAAGTCTATCAGTTGCGGTTCGATATATTGTCGTATAGCAAAAACACCTGTGGCTGGATAGTACTCGGCAAATTGTTGTGCCATGGTACTAAACGGGGTATTGGGCCATACCGAAGCACCAGTTTGAATTGCTTCCAATGATTTGATATCGTTTTTGATAAAGGCTTTCTGCCATCCACGGCGATGTATTTCGGTCTCCACTTCCTCGTTGAGTTCTTTTGCAAAGAATGTCGGAATACACAGGTCTGCGATGATGGGATAATACTTAGAAAGGCGGCGCATGGTGATACACTTTTCCCAAGTATTGATATAACGCGGGTCTTTTGGGTAGTTTTCTTCACTCCAAATAGGTGCTCCGTGGTAGATCAGCGCAGTTGCTTCTGGTATAGGTATTTCTCCAACTGCAAATCCTGCATTTCGCAGAGCCTCTACATCTGCAGGGGCATCATATCCTTTCGGGATGACGAATTGTATCAGTTTGTTCATTAGTTAATCTTTTCTAAGTAAGGCATGCAACCAAGCCGCAATAGAGACTTGCACGCAGAATGCGCAGTATGCCTTATAGTCGAAGTTGAACACATTGGTATTCAACAATGTTTTTGTATTTTCTTCGGAGAATATGGGGTGTGGTAGTAGCGTTCGTGCCTCTTCAAATAGTTTGGCTATATCGGGTTTGGCTTGTTCAAGCCCACTCATAGACAAGCCAAAGAAATCGGCACAATAGTGGAACTCCGACAATTCTCGAGGAAGAAAGTCCTTAAAGAACTGTCTTGCCCAAATCTTGTAGGCATCCTCTCTTTGCCCACGGCGCAGGTTATGTATCTGTTCAATGAGCGGTGGATAGGCATAGAAAGATTGTAGGTCTACCCCATAAGGAGCATAAATCAAATCGTGCTCAAACGGGATATCAAATTCATTGCCGATATTATAACTATTGGCTCCTGTTTTTGGGACTGCATCGACAAACAAAGTGTCTGCACCTTGTCCTGACATGACGACATTCACTCCACGTGCAGCAAACTCTTGGGCTAATTTTCTCGAGGAGACGTTGGATTTGATATATGAATCCGGTATTTGATGTTTGGGCATATCAAGCAGCCCGCCATAAAATGGATAGTCTTCGGCATCGATCAAAAACGCATCGTCACCATATTCGCTCAAGATCTGTTGGATGCGGTGTTCGGTGCGGAATTCATAACGTGTAGTGGTAATTCCACCCAATACAAAGGGGATATGAAAATAGTGCAGCAAACAAATGATAAGACTAGAATCGAGTCCGCCACTAAGGTGTACACCTATCTTTTTGCCTTGAAACTGCAGGAAATACTGATGCGCAACATCTAAGAATGTATTCAGGTTGACATTCTCTATATGTTGAGGAACAAAACGGTGTTCCACCAATTGGTTGGAAGAAATATCCCAATCATAACCTGGATAGATGGGGTGTATATTAGGAAATATCGGTT
>CAYNMA010000243.1:0-1880 GCA_964398075.1 uncultured Bacteroides sp.
AAAATATCCTTGCCACTGCGTGGCAGAGAAATAAAAAGAAAGGAGAAAAGAAATAGAAAGCCCCCTGCTTGCTCCGCTCACGAATATAAAAGAAAGAAATGAAAGTTTTTTCTTGAGGTTAGTTCTTCTAGATGATCTAGTTCTTCTAGAAATTCTAGTTTCTCTAGTTCAACTACCCACAACTAGCAAATCTCATCTGCTCTAAACTCTCATCCCTCAACTAAATCCCTCTTCCTATGTTAAATTTTTGTGGAAACCACATTTTTTTGACGTAACTCTTGCTTGTTTCGATCAAAAAAGTGTACCTTTGCGTCAAAATTCTGTGGAAACCACAAAAATTTAACGTAGAACATGATATTTAAGCGTACTTACTACCTGAATCAATTGGTTGAGGGACTCAACAATGACATGATAAAGATTGTCACCGGCATCCGTCGCTGTGGCAAGTCGTACCTACTATTCAGTATCTTCAAGGGGTATCTGCTTGATCAAGGTGTCGATGATCAACATATCATTGGGCTTTCTTTAGACAATCGTCGCAACGCCAACCTCCTTCAGCCCGATGCGTTGCTCGATTATATTGATAACCTGTTACTGCAAGACGGAAAGACCACCTATATCATCTTAGACGAGGTACAACTCGTTGATGACTTCGTGGGTGTTCTCCTTAGTCTGATGCAGACGCCCCACACACAGGTATATGTGTCGGGCAGCAATAGTAAGTTCCTCTCGCGCGATGTCGTGACCGAGTTCCGTGGTAGGGGTTGGGAGATACGCGTGCACCCTCTCAGTTTCGCAGAGTATTATGAAGGTGTTGGGGGTGATTACCAGAAGGCTCTCTTTAACTACTTCCGTTATGGCGGCTTACCGCAGGTGGCTTTGCTCAATAAAGAAGCCGATAAGAAGCAATATCTTGAGTCGATCTACTCCACGGCTTACCTGAAAGATGTTATCGAGCGTTACCATCTGCGCAATGCAATAGGCATGGAGCGGTTGATACAGATATTGGCATCTTCTATTGGGTCACCGGTGAATCCACTGCGTATATCAAACACTTTTAAGACGGAGGAGAAGTTGACTATCTCTCCTGCCGCTATTGCTAACTATACCCGCTATCTGCAAGATGCCTTTATTATCAACGAGTCACAGCGATATGATGTAAAAGGTCGCAAATATATAGGTAGTGGCGCAAAATACTATTTCGAGGACTTAGGTATCCGCAATATGTTACTCAATTTCCGGCAGCAAGAGGATACGCATATCATGGAGAATATCATCTACAACGAACTCCGTCGTCGAGGCTACAGCGTGGATGTGGGACAAGTGCAGGTATGGGAGAAAGGTGATAAGGCAAAGAGCGTGCGCAAGAATCTTGAGGTCGACTTTGTGGTGAATAATCCACCGCAACGCATCTATATACAAGCAGCCTTGTCGTTGCCAGACCGAGAGAAAACTCTCCAAGAGGAAAAACCGCTAATGAATATCCCCGATAGTTTTCGGAAGGTTATTATCTTGGGTAACGATTTCCAACCTGGATGGACTAGTGAAGAGGGTATAGAGATCATCACCCTCCGTGACTTCCTGCTTCAAGAAGATTGGTAGTTCTCGGGGCGTCTCCTTCCTGCGTGCTTTTGTTTCCTTTGCACTGCGTGGTGTGTTGTTTCCTTAGCCTCGCGTGCGGAGTGTTTCCTTTGCACTGCGTGCAAGAAAAATTGAGAAAATATCCTTGCCACTGCGTGGCAGAGAAATAAAAAGAAAGGAGAAAAGAAATAGAAAGCCCCCTGCTTGCTCCGCTCACGAATATAAAAGAAAGAAATGAAAGAATTTTCAACCAACATAAGTAGTCTCACTGGGGACGCGGACGCCCTCGTCCGCGGTAT
>CAYNMA010000244.1:0-1849 GCA_964398075.1 uncultured Bacteroides sp.
TTTGGACTTATTATTCAGCAGCGGGAGCATCAGCTTCGTCAGCAGCTTTCTCTTTCTTAGCAGCTTTCTTAGTTGCTTTCTTCTCCTCAGCTTTCTGTGCGAGTTTCTCGAGCGCAGCAGCATCCATCTCAGCCTTCAAGTCAGCAAGAACAGAGAGGTCACCGAGAGTAGTCTTCTCGACTGCAGGTTGTGCAGCAGCCTCTTTCTTAGCTTTCTTTGCCTTAGCTTCCTCGGAGAGTTCTTTTGGAGCTTCCCAAGTACGGAGGTGGCTCAAATAGATACGCTTAGCGTCTTTATTGAACTCGATAACCTTGAAGTTGAGTTTATCGTCAACCTTAACAGGGGTCTTGTCCTCTTTCTGGAGGTGGCGAGTTGTGCAGAATCCTTCCACGCCATAAGGCAGAGCGACTACAGCACCCTTGTCGGTGAGTTCAACGACGGTACCTTCGTGGATAGATTCAACGCCGAAGGTAGACTCGAGAGCATCCCATGGGTTATCTTCCAACTGTTTGTGACCGAGTGAGAGACGACGGTTTTCTTTGTCAACATCGAGAACAACGACCTCGAGTTCAGCACCAATCTGCGTAAACTCGTTCGGATGTTTGATCTTCTTGGTCCAACTGAGGTCGGAGATGTGAACAAGACCTTCAACGCCTTCTTCGATCTCAACGAATACGCCGAAGTTAGTGAAGTTACGAACACGAGCGGTGTGTTTCGAACCAACAGGATATTTCTCTTCAATATTCTCCCATGGGTCTGGTTTGAGTTGTTTCAAGCCGAGTGACATCTTGCGCTCATCGCGGTCGAGAGTCAAGATAACAGCCTCTACTTCGTCGCCAACCTTCAAGAAGTCGTGAGCAGAACGGAGGTGTTGGCTCCAAGACATCTCGGAAACGTGGATAAGTCCTTCTACGCCAGGAGCAACCTCAACGAAAGCTCCGTAGTCAGCGATGACAGCCACTTTACCTTTGATATGGTCACCCACTTTGAGGTTAGCATCGAGAGCATCCCATGGGTGAGGAGTGAGTTGTTTCAAGCCGAGAGCGATACGTTTCTTCTCTTCGTCGAAGTCGAGGATAACGACATTGATTTTTTGGTCGAGTTGAACGATCTCGTGAGGGTCGGAAACACGTCCCCAACTGAGGTCGGTGATGTGGATCAAACCATCTACGCCACCAAGGTCGATGAATACGCCGTAGCCGGTGATGTTCTTAACAGTACCTTCGAGTACTTGACCTTTCTCCAAGTGAGAAATGATTTCAAGTTTTTGTGCTTCCAATTCAGCCTCGATGAGAGCCTTATGTGAAACGACAACGTTACGATACTCTTGGTTGATTTTGATTACGCGGAACTCCATGGTCTTGCCAACGAATACATCGTAATCGCGGATAGGCTTAACGTCGATTTGGCTACCTGGCAAGAAGGCCTCGGTACCAAAGACGTCGACAATCATACCGCCTTTCGTTTTGCACTTGATGTAACCCTTAACGATTTCTTGGCTTTCGAGAGCCTCGTTAACACGGTCCCAACTGCGAGCAGCGCGTGCTTGTTTGTGGCTAAGAACGAGTTGTCCTTTTTTGTCCTCTTGGCTTTCGATATAAACCTCTACTTTGTCGCCAACCTTCAGATCGGGGTTGTAGCGGAACTCAGCAGCAGGCACGATACCATCGGACTTGTAGCCAACGTTAACAACGACTTCGCGTTTGTTGATAGAGATGACCGTACCTTCAACGACCTCGTTGTCTTTGATGGCGTTGAGCGTGTTGTCATACTTTTTAGTTAGTTCTTCTTTTGATTGACCCTGAGCGGCAGCGCCGTTCTCATAAGCATCCCAGTCGAAGTTCTGGAG
>CAYNMA010000245.1:0-1839 GCA_964398075.1 uncultured Bacteroides sp.
GGAGCTTTTAAACAATAAACTATCTGGCGGCAACGCCCGCCAGAAATGAAATATACTCTAGTAATGCAGATTAAATTACATTTTGTAATTTGCTTTTCGTTGTGAACAAAAGTATCTAAATGACAAAACTTCCGGGCAATAATATCATTATAAAATATCTCAGTATTTAAAACTGCGTTTAAATACATTCGATATTTTATAATCACATTATTGCGGAAATACGGGCAAAGAAATAATTTCCCACTTCACACTAGGGGAAGCGGGAATTATTTCTTCAGATTACTAGGGCAATATGAAGCAAAGAAAGGAGATTTAAAATGAAGTATGTAGCAGTGAGACATAAGCCAGAGCATCAGAATGTGTGGTTTTTTAAAGTTCCAGAGGTATTAAATGAGTATGTCCAGATAGGGAACAAGGTTATTTGTGACACCAGATACGGTCTTACCAAAGGAAGAATTGAATATATCCTAGACGGGGTGCCGGATACGGTAATAGAGCAGGTTGCGGATTGCAATCCGAGTAATTTTATAGTGGGCGTAGAGTCTGCCGTAAGCATGGAGGATATAACAGTCCCTCTGATTTTCGACATGTCTACTCCAGACTCATCAAAACTCATGCAGCGCGTGCATGAATGGTACAGAAATGGGGCTTTCAATACAAAAGTCGAGTTTCATGCAGACGGAGAATTAAAAGATGGGTATTCTGCGTACCTTGTCGCTAGGATGTTTGGGCACGAGACATTACGAGGGGTGGTGTTTGACGATAGAAACTAATATAGAGGTTAAAATTTCTCAGGGAAATAGTAAAATGGGAATTATATCCAGTGTATCATTACCTACGGGGATTACATGTAGGGATGACTGCGAATGTATCAAAAAGTGTTACGCAAAGAAAATTGAGAGGCTTAGACCATCTGTAAGAAAAACATACGAAAACAACTATCAGATATTGAAAAGTGACCCAGCCTTATACTGGAGAGAAATCGAGACATCTATAAAAATGTCTCGATTTTTTAGATTCCATGTTGCAGGAGATATTCCAGATAGGGATTATTTAGAATGCATGGTAAAAGTAGCATATAACAACCCAAAATGTGAAATACTTTGCTTCACAAAGAAATATTCGATAGTTAATGAGTATATTCATGCGAATAAATGTATTCCTGATAATCTACATATAGTATTTTCAGGATGGAGAGGCATTCCGATGGACAACCCGTACAACCTTCCAGAAGCTCATGTGAGATACCGTGACGGTACAACTACCGCCAGAGATGATGCTCATGAATGTTTGGGTAATTGCACAAAGTGCGCGATTATTGATACAGGGTGTTGGGTTTTAAAGTCTGGGGAACAAATTATATTTAACGAACATTAGACTGGAAAAACAAAATGAAGATAACAAAGACCAGAGAAGAGGCAACTAGATTAAAGGCTTTAAAAGCTAAAGCTATTGAAGGATGCGATACTTGCCCTTGTTGCGGTGAAAGTAGAGATATTCTTGAATGCATTAAAAAGGGCGAGTTTGAAAAAGGAATTATGGAGTACGCGCAGGAGGCAGTTACTACAAGATCTGAAGTTCGTCATAAAAATCTTTACGCATGTCTTACTTGTGGGGCGGAATGGGAAAGCGATTTATATTAATTTTTTAAAGGAAGGTATAGTTTATGGCAACGTTGAAAGTGAACAATGGCGGCAATGACAACACGAACAACGCTAGTAATGCTTATGGCGTGTGTCCTTGCTTCTCAATCTAATCACGTATATTTAATACAAAAGCTCTCTTGTGCAAACAAGGGAGCTTTTAAACAATAAACTATCTGGCGGCAACGCCCGCCAG
>CAYNMA010000246.1:0-1814 GCA_964398075.1 uncultured Bacteroides sp.
ATAAGTTAACTTATGGTGATCTTTCAACTCTGATAAAAAAAGAACTTTCATAAACACATAAACATTGACATTAGATCATGGCATTGAAGTCTGTAAGTGAACTTGGAGTGATATCAACCGTTTCAAACAACGATCTCTTTCTTGTATCATAGAAAGACGGTGGAACGTTTTCTTCCAAGTCAATATCATACGAAAAGCTGAAATCTCAACTAAAGGAAGATTGTGGAGGTGATGATACTGGAGGAGGATTTGATATCAACATTCTTGACGATTCGCAGTATGTTCCTATAAAAGATTCTGTTACCTTAACAAAGGGTCATTGGGTTAAATGTATTGATTCTTCAGTTGAAGTTAGAATAACTATTGGGGGTGAAAAGTTCTCTGTGATTGACGTGTTTCCAATGATTAACGGACGTGTTGGTATATTCTATCTAAATAAAGGATGCACATTGAATAATATGTGGTGTTTTGTTGGAGATGAATCACCTGATCTTTCTCCGTCAGCAATGAAAACCATACCTGAACTTATGTTATATGATGGCGAGATAAAAACCGTTGATTACGATGGTATAGTATAGTTCTCTGCGAACAGAATCCAAATTAACAGAGGAACAATTAAGTATTTATACTATATTACAATTAATATAATAACAGACGATTACTGTATCGTATATGTTCCAACAACACCATATACTGTTGAATTATACTATAAGTATAAACCAACTACGACTGGATATGAGACGATAACAGAAGATGGCATAACATCATATAAAGTTACTTCATCAGTAACTCCAGGAGGTACTCTTAAACTTATAACTGGCGGAGTATCCAGTGATAACAATCTTACACTATCGATAGAACCGGGCGATCACATAAACTTTAACTCAACTTTCAATAAGATAATAGTAAAAGATTTTAAGTTCTACTATACTAAAATTACACTATGAATTCATTGTTCAATTACGCAATCGGACCTTCGTCAACTGTTAATACATATTATCCATAGACAGTGTTTGAACCTGTCTTCTCGTGTTGTAAGTCTGGGACTACAACACAAGAAGATGGTATAAAGCCATATATAATATTCGCAATATCAAGGGAAATTTCTACTCTAAAAAAACTACTTAGTACAAGCAATATATCGTATGAGTTTAATGGTGAGAAATATGATCTTGAACTAGATGTCTATTCTGATGATGACGATTACGACTTAAGAAACAACTTTGCCAATGTTAATTATTATAAAGTATAGAAATCTAACGCCATAAATGTACAATATAGTGTTACTAAAATTGTTCCAGAAAAGACGATGGTTCTTGTTCCGTTTGGAAGTTCTGGTTTTACAAGTTACAAAAATGTGATAATAGCAAACAAACAATATTCAAAAGATCTAAAATATAACAACACCTGTTAGATAACAGACAGTTATTATGTAGGATTGTCTAACGGTGATGGAGTTTCCCTTAGTATTAATGGGGCAATAAGCACATCACCGATTACGTCAATAAATGGAACATCTAATACTTTCTTCAATAACATAATGTTCAAGACAATATCATTACAAGAATAGACAAAATAACACATTAAACATATTTGTTTGTCGTTTCATTATATCCAACGATCCTTAAGATCATTTAACAAATATAAAATGTGACGATCTTAAGTTTTCATAACTTGGTGGCTGGCTGACGTTTGTTAAAACAGTATGGAAACCTTGACATGGACAGTTGCTGGAAGGACGACGAATACTATCAGATAATCGCAAACGACGGTTCTGTGATCAGAAGCGGAAGAATAAGAGACATCTGACAGTA
>CAYNMA010000247.1:0-1803 GCA_964398075.1 uncultured Bacteroides sp.
TCAGATATTAAAGAGATTTTAAAGTATACAGATACTGTAGCAATTGATGGGACTTTTCGAGAAGAAGGACCTGAGTTTATTAGGTATATTAAAAATAAATACAATTGTAAGATTATAGCAGATATTTCTAATGCTATGGAAGCTCTTAAATGTGCAGATTATTCTGATTATATTTCTACTGCCTTATCTGGATATACTGGAGAAGAAACTCCAGAAGAGCCTGATTATAGTTTAATTCGTCTTATTGCTCATGCTCTTCCAAATAAAAAATTAATAGCTGAAGGAAGATTTAATACTCCAGAAAAGGCAGCAAAAGCTAGGATTACTGGAGCTAATTATGTATGCGTAGGTAGTGCTATAACAAACCCATGTCGAATAATTAAATGGTATAATGAAGAACTTAACAGAATACCCATATCTGATTGCTGAAATAGGAATTAATCACAATGGTGATATTAATATTGCTAAAGAGTTAATAAAGTAGGCAGCACTAAATGGAGCGGACGCAGTTAAATTTTAGAAAAGGAATATAGAAAACACTTTTACTAAAGAACACTTGAATTAGTCTTATGATAAACCGTATAGTTTTGGGAAAACTTATGGAGAACATAAAGCAGCTTTAGAATTCTCAAATTCTTAGTTAGAGGAGTTATACAATTATACTAAAGAATTTAACATTGATTTTCTATGTTCGGGATTTGATATAACTGCATTTGATTTTATAAATAAATATGTAAATATTCATAAAATTCCTTCGCCTTTTGTAAACCATCACGAGCTATTAAAGCATGTAGCTAATTATGGTAAACCTGTAATTCTATCAACTGGAATGCACACTTTAGAAGAAATTGAATAGGCAGTTAATGTGATAAAACCTATTAATGATAATTTAATTTTATTACATTGTGTAACTGCTTATCCTGTCCTAGATAAAGAAATTAATTTAGCTTTTATTCAAACATTAAAAGATAAATTTAATACTTTAGTGGGATATTCGTCTCATGATGAGGGAATTATTATTCCAGCTTGTTCTGTATTGTACGGGGCTTCTGTAATAGAAAAGCACTTTACTCTTGATAAAGATATGGTAGGCCCTGACCACAAAGCTTCCATAACTCCAGCAGAATTACAAGAATTACGAATAAATTTAGACAGAATACAAGATGCTATAGGGAATTCAAATAAAGTATTAACTACTACAGAATTAAAAGCTAAAAAGAAATACGGAGTTAGTTGGACTACTTTTAAATCTATTAACAAAGGAGAAGCTTTTACTCCAGATAATACTTGTATTAAATGCCCTGGGACTGGAATAAGCCCATTAATTAATATTTATAATCATACTGCTGTATGTGATTTATCTCCAGATACTACCATAAAAGAATTTAATTAAAATTATGTTAACTTACAGAGCATGCTCAACTGATAAAAATATTGCAGTCTGGAAAGGAAACACCACTCCTCCTACAGATAAGCACCTATGGGTGACAGAAGACAATAAGTTGTATATTAAAACTAGTCAAGGATGGAGTTTATTGGGAGCTCCTTACCTAGACAAACTTCTTGACTAGAAAGTCACTGTAGAAACAGATAAAGAACTCATACCTACTAAAGAATTAGATAAATTAGAACAATTGTCTATTCCAGATAAAGCCCTGTCTAGTACTAGTACTAATACAGTTTAGAATAAAGTTGTTAAAAAAGAAATAGATAGTATAAAGAATACGCTTAATGCTTTTCTTACAAAGAATGTTAATAACTTAGCTTGGACTACAATATCATGATTAAAGAATAGTTTATACA
>CAYNMA010000248.1:0-1801 GCA_964398075.1 uncultured Bacteroides sp.
TGTGAATAATTAGGGAAAATGTCTCTATTTTTTACTACAAATAATTAGGGAAAATGTCTCTACTATATTTTAGGGGTAATCGCTAATAATTAGCGAAAATGTCTCTAATTCTAATTATTGACATTTTTAAATTAATAATTAAAATAAATATTGTTACTTGGGGAGATAAGGCAATGCTGGGGAGCAACCTGAACAATCAAGTAATGTTATACAAAAAAGAATATATTCTTTTTTTGGAAACTCAGAGCGTTAAACCCTGGGGTTTGGGGCAAAGCCCCAACTATCTTAACATCATATTTTTTCTCCAAGGATGATTTTCAGGTGGAATATATTTATGATGTTCTTTTTCTATTTTAGAGTCAGTATTTTCTGATTCTTTTTTCATAACCAAATCTCTGTTTTCAATTTCTAACATTTTATAATATTTATTTTCTATTTCTCCTAAATGATTGCCATCATAGTCTATTATAAAAGTACACTTTGTTCCTCTTTGAAAATTAGTTACTTCTCCTGTTTCCATATTAATTGGAATATAATATTTTCTTTCATGACTTATGCAAGATGCATTATCAATTATCTTTTCTTTTCTTTCTGAAATAATTATTTTTAATTCCTCTTCTGTATATGTATTTTCTTTCATAAAAGAGGTTTTTTCATTTATCGCATAAGAAAATTTATTATTCATGTAAGGAATAAATATCTCATTTAAATATTTATTTGCTTCATCAATATCAGTTATATTGTTATATTTTAATTCAGCAATCAATCTATCTTTAAATGTTTTATTTTCTCGCTCCACATTTGCTTTAGAAGTTGCAACACTTGTAGTATGTAAAATAATGTTTAATCTTTCACAGACTTTACCAAATTGGGTCATAAATGTTTTTTTTCCTTTTTCCTTGATATTATTAGCAGAGAATGAACTTCTATTATCTGCTTTTATTTTTGCTGGTATTCCGTAATTAATAATTATATGAAATAATATCACAAAATATCCTCTTGTGATTTCTTCAAATTCAAACCATCCAAATAAAACTTTCTTCGTAGCTTTATCAACTGCTAAATGCAAAAAAGATGAAATACCGCCAAACCACATTTTTTGACAAGCATCCATTTGTATTTCTTGACCAAATGCATACAAATTACTAGATCTTCTAGCATGTGCTTTTTCCGTTTCAATAATTCTTGATTTAAATAATTCAACTGTTTTTTCTTTAGTTTCTAAATCATTTTCTTTGATAATTTCTTTAATTTTATCCTTATATTCTTTAATTGTTTTTTTGTGTGCGAGTGGTGAAATAATATCATCTTCTTTAAATTTTTTTAACATGGCATCATATGAAATAATAAATTTACCGCAGACAATTTTTTCATAAAAATGTTCGAAATTAAAATAATAGAATTTTTCTAAATACAAATTTTCTAATTTATCTATTATGTCTTTACTATATTTATTTGCTGGTATTTTTCCATTATTTTTATGAATAAAACCTTTTTCACCATCTTCACGATATTTAATCCTTAATCTATCAACATGTCTTAAAGAAATATTTAACTCAACTGATGCCTCTTTTCTGGTTATCTCACCATTTTCTAATTTTCTTATTGTATTATATTTGTTTTCTTCATTATAATTTAACATTTTTCTTTATCCTCCTTGTCAAAAATGACAAGAGTTTATTTTACTATATTTAGAGACATTTTTCCTAATTATTTAATTATTTTTTTTCATTTATTAAATAGAGACATTTTCCCTAATTATTTAATTTTAAAATAGAGACATTTTTGCAAATTATTCACA
>CAYNMA010000249.1:0-1771 GCA_964398075.1 uncultured Bacteroides sp.
GACCCGCTCGCAGGAGACGAAGAAGTTATTGCAGTCGGCGAGAGCGTACATTCTTGGGGCTATGCGTTAGTGGCGGGTTTGCGAGAGTAGTCCTCTGAGTGTATCGGTATTAGGAAGTGCATTACGTAGTCTATCTGGCATATCTGCTGAGGTGCAGTAAGTTGCAACGCCCATAGGATTGTCATATTTTTGTATTACGTATTCGACGTATGCTTTATTGACATCTTGGCACAAAATGATGCCGATAGATGGGTTTTCATGAGGTTTTCGTACTTGGTCGTCCAATAGTTGTAAGTAGGTTTGTAATTGTCCTAAGTAGGAGGGTTTAAACTCACCCGATTTGAGCTCAACGGCCACTAGACATGCTAATTCTCGGTTGTAAAATAGTAAGTCTACATAGTGATGCTTCCCAAATTTTTCGAGATGATATTGATTTCCAACGAAAGTGAAATCGTTGCCAAAAGTCATTATAAAATTCTTAACATTCTGCACGATAGCCTGTTCAACTACCTTTTCATCAATATCTGCCAAATCTCTAATACCTAGTTCTTCAACATTGATATAATCAAGAAGATATTCGTCCTTAAACATTTCAATGGCTTTGAGTGCTTGTACCCTTTTGGGTAATGTCTGCAGAAAATTGTTAGGCATAGCCGATTGGTGATGAAACAAGTCTTGTTTCAGTGCTTCTCTAAGTTTGTATTTATCCCATTTATAAGTGGCAGTTAGTCGGATGTAAAAAAGTCGTTGTTCTAATGATTCAGTTTTCCCTAAGATTTCGATGTGGTGTGTGAAACTGATTGCGAGGAAATCGTGTGCAGTAGAGATGTCAAAGATAGATGGAACAAATTGCAGATTTGAACAAGTAATAGTTTGTTGCAATTCGTCAGCTGTTGGCTGACGCACTATATCTTTCTCATTATTAGTTGATTCCAATTCGTCAGCCGCTGGCTGACGAATTATGTTAGGACTCCATGCTTCATAAAAGATGCGCATGTTTTTCAGGTTCGTTTCGCTATATCCGCGAAGTCCAGGCAGTTCTTTTTGTAGTTGGTCGCTAATGGTCTTTAGGGCATTACTCCCCCATTGTTGTTGTCTCGTGTTTTGAGAGATAAATTCTCCTATCGCAAAATAAAGAGATAAGAGATTGATATTTAGGTCTTGTACAGCTTGCTGTTGACTTTGCAGAATGGCAGACTTGATACGTTCTACTGCATTAGATAAGGATAAAGAGTCGTTTTTGAAATCCATATTGTAATGAGGGTTTAATTAGATAATATTGAGGGGCTATTCTCAATCTTATTGCGCGACAAAGTTACAATTATTCCCCCATATAAACAAATGTGTGATATGGAAAGTGTTTAGATTGCGTGTTAGTGACGGCGTTTTTTTAGTTGAGCGTTGAGCGCAGTTTATTAGTTTATTGGTTTAGGAGTTTAGGAGAAGTTGAATTGGTTGAGGTCTGTTTATGAGTTTATACGTTTTGAGTTTACTCGTTGTTGAATGGGGTTATGGGTTGAGGTGTTTAGATTGTGGAATATTTGGGTCATATTTGGCAATATTTGTTTCAAAGAAAATGTTGATAGTCATTTTTGACTAAGTCTTTATGTCAATTCATGTCCATACGCCACAGGCGTCCGTTCAAGTCATCCGTCGAAGACGGTCATACATCCATACATTCATACATCCCTACATCATCTCCTCGTCTTGTGTATGGCGTAGGTGACGACGCCCCAGACGGAGAAGTTGTTGTCGGCTGTGACTTGTATCT
>CAYNMA010000250.1:0-1764 GCA_964398075.1 uncultured Bacteroides sp.
CCGAGGCGTTTGGTTTTGAGGTCGGGGGTGTCGGGATTGGGGAGGTGAGTGATATGTTTGTTGAGTAGGGTGGCTAGTTGTTGTGCTATTTGTATGGCACGCATATCCCAGCAGGTGACACTCCATGCGGCACGTAGACAGAAAGCGTTGGGCTGATGCTCCAGATGGCGGGCAAAATATGTAGAAGCACTATTGTTGTGATAACGTTGACAGTCGCAGTGGAGGTCGTATTGCTGTGCAAGGAGAGCGGAGAACTCTTGATAGAAGTCGTCGAATGTTTGGGTGTCGTGGATGATGATGTTCGGGTCGTTGTATGTCTCATCACCTTTCTTTGCTCCATAGGTGAAGTGCATCTGTGTCGGATATTCAGGTTCTTGATTCCCTGATGCCGCAATGACGGTCAGTATCCAATGGTCAGCGGTGTTCGCAAGGCTATTGATGTCTGCCAAGCAGCGTTCTTGTTCGGGAGCAGGAGAGTCAGGGTTATAGGTGTAAAAAGAGCGGTAGGGTCGTGTCTCTCCCAGTTCACGACTCACGAAGTTGAAGCCGCCTATCTCTGCCAGATAGTAAGCCCACCAGCCGATGATAGGGTCAACGATATCGCTTGGTGAGAAGATAGTGAGTTTAGAGCCACGGTCAATACACTGACCGTAAGAGGTGTTGAGGGCAAAATGTTCTACTGCCAATAGGTCTTCGGGGTGTTGTTCTGCGGGACGAGTGGCGGCAAGGTTGATAAGTCGCAGGTCATCGCTAGCTGCTACGGCATCGAGTATCTCGTCCGTCTTTAGTCCGAGTCGGGCTTGTATCTCCACTACAGAGACATAGCGTGGTACTATCTGGTAGCCTGTTGGACGGTCAAGTTTGCGCTCAAAAGCGAGGTGTATTCGTTCTGCCCAACGAGCGACCTTCTGCTTCTTTTCATCTTTCTCCATTACCTCAGTAAAAGCAGAGGCTATTAGTCCGGCAGGGACGGCGAATATAGCAATACCGAGTATACCTATGATGCAGGCGATGATACGTCCGCAGACAGTGATAGGTGGTGTGTCGGCGAAGTTACCTGGGTCGCCGATATACTGTGCAAAAGCCCATAGCACGGATGTCCAACCATTGGTGTAGACGTCGGGTTGTGCTTCGTGCTCCACAAAGAACAGTACGAAAGAGAGGATAAGGGTGATGATGGTGAGAAACTGCAGTGAGACGACCATCTCGTCCTTCTTGGAACGCATAGCACGGCTGAGGATATTGAAGGCTTTGACGTAGCGGAAGATACGTAGCAGTCGGGCAATACGTAAGGCTTTGAGGGCGATATAGGGTACGGGGAAAAAGAAATGCAGGTAGAATGGGTAGGTGGAGAGTACATCTATCAGTCCGTAGAACGAGAAGCAGTAACGGACACGTCCCCAGAAGCCTTTGTAACGGGGTGATATCTCGTCGGCTGCCCAGATACGGAGGGTTACTTCGATGGTGAAGACGATAGTGGTGAAGTAGTCGATGACTCGAAGCCAAGTGCCGTAGCGTGCTACGATGTTGTCGTAGGTGGAGAGAAAGACCTCCAATGTAGAGAGGAGGATGAGACCGATGATGATATAGTCAACGATGTTTTGCCACTGCTTGGTGTGTAGGTTATCGTCGAAGACCTTACCTAATGCGTGTTTGAACTGCGCTATCTTGCTGGTTGCATTGTGATTGTTCTCTGTATGTGTCATCTCCATTGGTTGTTATTCTCTTATAAGGACTATTATATATGCGTATTCTTTTATTCAA
>CAYNMA010000251.1:0-1732 GCA_964398075.1 uncultured Bacteroides sp.
ACTTTGGCGCACGGTTCTACTCCTCACCATTCTCTTTTTGGCTCTCCGTTGACCCATTGGCAGATAAGTATCCCAATATATCGCCCTACGCCTATTGTGGTTGGAACCCGGTGAAATACATAGATCTTGAAGGGATGGATTGGACTGATATAAACAACAACGTAATTACGGACCACTCAAACATAAAGGCATACATTTTTTACAATCCCAAAGACTTCAAGAGGCAGACCATTGCCATGTTGAATCGTTTAGAAAATAAATATGGAAAAGGCTCTGTTGCTCTAAGTAATGTCACGACAGCAAATGAATTCGCAGAGGATTGGAAGAATATGAATAGTCCTAATATTCTAGAGATAAATATAAATCACCATGGTAGTAATCAAGCGGTTCATTTAGATTATACTACGAATCAATACATTACATCAACAGGTACCGGATATACTCAGAGTGGTAAATTTAAGGCAATAAATGTTGGAGATTTAGGGATCCCTAAAGGGAATATTATTAACGCAAGATTAAATCTTAATTCATGTCATTCAAATTCTAAAGGTAGTTTTTTGGGGAATATACGTTTAAATAATTTGCGCATTCCTGGCTCTAGTGCAACATTAGTCGGAAACAAAGAGACAATAATGATTGCATTTTGGAATAATTTTAATTTTAAGTCTATACGTGGGACTTCTGCTGGTGTAAGTTACAATAGATGTACTCTACAGCCAGAGCCACAATTTTGGTTTCAATCGTGGACAATTTTCTTTCGTAGATAATCCAATATGGCTAAAGTAATAAGATACATATTTTGTGTCGCATATACCACTTTTGCGACACTTTTAATGTTGCTTTTTATATTCTTTATTTTCGCATTATTATATTGCACCGATATTGGCTTTAACGAAGAAAGAAACGTCCATTTATTAATACCAGATACCGAAGTTACAGATGGAACCATAAGTGGAGTATTACGTTCACAAGAAGAATTACAAAGATATTTATTAGAAAGAGTATATCAATACAATAAGCTGCCATTTAATGGTGAATTTAAAGAATGCATGTTTAATTTTGATAAGTATGATTATATATTTATAGAAGGACGTTCTATTATGCACTTGTATAAGCAGCCATGGGATGAGTGCAGTAAGTATGACCATGAGCATCTTATCCCTATAGAACCAATATTTGGAAATGAGAAAACAAATAAAGTTTACATATATCGAATCTATCCAAAAAATAGGTACCGGATCACATGTAACTAAAATCCAGGGCAACCGCATCAAAATCAGCTAATGTGGCAAATGTTGCAGTTATAATGTGAACTTACGTCAAGCAATTAAAGCAAAACTTTCCACTGAAGTACTTTTATGGAGATAGTGTCAATGCTATTGAATCACAGATATGGGTTACGATGATAGCCAACTTGTTGCTGTCAGTGATACACAAACGGGTAAAACACAAATGGGCATTCTCCAATATGGTGACTATGATACGCCAAATGTTGATGTATTATATTGACCTCTATGCTTTTCTAGAAGACCCAGAAGGACAATGGTTGAAGGACATAGAGGAAAGGAAATCGAAGCCTCCCAAAGACCCTCAATTACGGCTCTTTGATTAAGGAGGGGGCTCGTCTTTCATTTTTTGGAGCCACATCCCTTTATTTACTGAGGATAAGAGAACTTTGGTCTATAGGTCATTTTGCAGGCTGAAACGTGGTCTCAGCCCCGATTGGGAGCGG
>CAYNMA010000252.1:0-1731 GCA_964398075.1 uncultured Bacteroides sp.
GCCGTGCCACAAAATGATTCGGATGCAAATACGCCAACTCGTGATAAGAGGGATAATGAACAGTGTACTTCTCCATACTCCCGCTATTGCACACCGTGGGCGTCAAGCGTATCCGGTTCTTATTCAAGAAAGGTGCCGTACAACGCACATAAGCCGGCACAACGGCAGCATCGTCTTCTCCTGTACACACCACCGCTTTGTGCAACAGCCACCCTACATGCGCCACTTCGGCAGACGAGCCCGTCAAGAGGTCGATATGCTCTCGTTTGCAGATGCGTAGCAACTGCCAATCACGCACCAACATATCCCACAGTATGCCTATCTTACTGCCTCTATGAGCCTTTGCGTTGATATTGATATAGGGAATACCTGCATTTTGCAGCAGTTGCTCCAACACATCCTTCGTCTTAATAGCCACTATCACTTTATGCCCAGCGGCAGCCCAATTACGCATGGCATAATGGTAGTAGTGGAAATGTGCAGGATGACTAAGTTGTACTAATATATTCATGATAATAAACGACTTATCTCCGTTTCTTGGCGATATAGAACGACATCAAAGGAAACATCACACCAGGCATTGGATCATGCCACGACCAAACCGCATGCACTATCGGTCCATGCATAGAACGCAGGTAATCATGCAGCGATATATATCCCCGCAGGATAGCCTGCATACCAAAGACGAAGTCGGTAATACTATTACGCCATTTGATGCCGGTCGTGTATTGTGTCGGATAGGTCTGTTCTACCCCTTGCGCATAGCGATAGGCTATCTTGGCGTAGTCGATACCACATGCCTTTGCCAATCCTACCCACAACCATGTTCGTGGATTGATTTCTATCAGTTTATATTGTTTATCGCGTGGGTCAAACATAAACTCTATCTCGCAAATGCCCGTATACTCCAACGCCTGCACCAGCGGTCGTGCCTCGTTGAGAACTGCCGGTATATCCACACTCTCACTCATCGTTGCCGTGCCGTATTTGATAGGATGCTCCCGCAGTTTCTGTCCCATCCAATATGTCTTTACCTCGCCTTTGACGGCAAAGCAAGTAAACGACACCACCGGATAGCGTCGGTCAAAAGGTATGAGTTCTTGGATCATCACATCCTGCGTCAAAGGCAGCGTCTGCAGCGTGCGGTGCAATTCTTCAGGACTATCTACCTGTATCGCCTTGCAGTGAGTGGCTTTATAGAAACTCAGTCCCATGCAGCCTTTTATCAACAACGGATAACGGAAATCATTTGCCTGTTCGATAGTATCCACATAGCATGTGGCAGGAATAGTCGTGCCACACTGAACCGCCACTTGAAGCAATCGGGCCTTGTTGATAATATCGTAGAGACGAGTCTTATCGGGTACGAGCATCGTGTAGTAAGGTCGCAACTGCTCCTCGTGAAGCGACAGTTGCTCCACTATATGGTCATTGCTACCTATCAAGAACCACCCTTGCAGATGTTCCTTTTGGGCAAGGTCAATGAGAAACGGCACAAAAGCCTCCGAGTGAAACGGCGGACAACGGAAATAGCGAGTACAGTACTTCGAGTGTTGCGCCAAACAGTGCACCACATCCAACACATATACCGGTATGCCCAATTCCCCTAACGCACGAGTATTCGATAACCCCTGCACATGCCCTTCTATCACAATTGCCCCTACACTTGCTGTCATATTAAACGACCATTTAATTGAGACTGCAAAATTACACTTTTCCCACCGTCTAAAC
>CAYNMA010000253.1:0-1697 GCA_964398075.1 uncultured Bacteroides sp.
CAGTCACAATGCTCGCATTGCTCCTTCGTTCAAGCCAACCATCTACTAAATAAAGTTCCACAAATCATCTCAAAAGCAATTTTTAGAACATCCCTTAATTGTTAATTATCAAGTCGTCAATTTCCCAATATCGCCCAACAGCCTTTCCACATCGACACTCGTTACTGTTGCTTTTGTCGTAGGCGTTAGGTTCGATACTTCTGTCGTTGCTATTGACTGTACAGTTGCCGTAGTCTGTACTGTTACTGCCTGATTCTCTGCGGCTTGTTCTTGTCTTGTTTGCGCATTGATTTGCTGTGTCAATTGGGCGATGACGAACCCTCGGAGGGTGGAATAACGCTTGTTCGAGGAACTCGGATGGCGGCGGAAATAATCCTTATGCTTGTTGTATTTCTTCTGCCACTCGGCTCTCTGAGTCGGGTCGGCAAGGACGGTCTTTGACTGACTGACCGCCTCTTTGAATGCATTGATAGTACGCTGTCTTTCAGGTGCTACCGGACCTTTGTATGGGTGCTCGATGATGTACGCTTGCGTCTTACCGTTGCGCGTACGGAGGACGATATTACTGCCGCAGGATAAACGACCGGAGATGTTTGCGACAGGCGGGGTAAAAGTTACTCTTGCCATAGGTACGATTTTTTAATGGTTAATAGTGCCGCAAAGGTACGGGTTGTTTTTCAATCCTGCAAGTGATAATCGATATTTTTATTGAAGATATTGGTCCTATTGGGGTTATTCGTCTTATTGGCTTTATGCGAATGGTTTTAAGTAGGTTTGAAGGTCTTGTAGAGGTCCTATAAAGGTGTTTTATCCCCTTTACAAAGGACAATGTATCTACCGTGTATCAACCGTGTTTTGACTGTATTTATTTCGTCGGATGCCGCAGACATGCTCGGGGCAGGGTCGTGCCCTCAATGATGTCGTTTTTATCGTTTAAGTATAGGGAGTGTCTAGTGTTTTTATGTTGTTTTCTTAAAATGTGCCCATGAGATTTGTTTATGTCTGTTAAAAAGTGTACCTTTGCAGGTCGTATCGTGGAATAGACGGCCTTGGTGGCGTCTGGCGATACCCAATGAAAAAGGAAAAATGAGACTAAGTATCATCACTATCACCTATAACAATCTTGCGGGACTGCGCAAGACGGCTACGTCTGTGCGTGAACAGGTGTTCCGTGACTTTGAATGGATAGTGGTTGATGGCGGCAGCATCGATGGTACGCCGGAGTACCTACAAGAGATTCGTGATGTTACGTCCAAAGAACTAACCCATGCGATACAGATAGTGTCGGAGTCGGACAATGGTGTGTATGATGCGCAGAACAAGGGTATCGGCATGGCGCATGGGGAGTACTGTTTCTTTCTTAATGCGGGAGACGTGTTCTACAATGCCGAGGTGGTGGACAAGATGATGCGGGAGGCGCAGGACGGCGATATTGTATATGGCAATGAGATAGTGGTGGACGGTGCTGGGAAGAGAATAGGCTATTGCCGTGGCGTAGAGAACCCTGGTTTTGTGGATCTGTATAACAGTTGCATGAAGCATCAGGCTTCTTTTATCCGACGCGAGTTGTTTGACCGATACGGACTGTACGACGCCACGATACGTATCTGTGCCGATTGGGACTGGTTCTTTCGTGTGATTGCCTTCCACGATGATGTGCGGCTTGTGTATAAAGATGTGGATGTGTCGCTGTTTGA
>CAYNMA010000254.1:0-1677 GCA_964398075.1 uncultured Bacteroides sp.
CGACCTTTGGAATATTTTTCGGGTGCATTTCGGTCGAAATTCTACCTTCTGACACTACATAAAATTTAATATATTATATTTTATATGTACCTTTGTAATGCGGGGGAGGGGAAGAGGTTCCCGAAGCCGTTAAAAATTTTAGGTATCAACAATTAAAAGTTTTAGAGTTATGAAAGAATCAGCTATTAAGAGCTTTTTGGCAAGCGAGTGCGGAACGAGAGAGGCTAACAGGTTTATCCAGGCGCTGGAAGAGCGCAGAATTTTCGCCATCGTCCGCCACGTCTCCAGCACCGGGATGACAAGATATATAGATTTTCGCGAGGTAGCGACGGATGCGAGCGGGCGCATAAATTTTTATAACTTCACATATTTTCTTGAATCGATGGGGTTCAAATATTCTGATAAGTACTATAGCCACAAGGTCGAAGGATGCGGAATGGACATGATTTTTCACACGCTGAATTATATCGCCGGAACCCTCAAACATTACGGGTTCGATGTCCCTGAAAATTACGCGGAGCTTGCAAGCGATTACATCAGGATCTAAACAATTTAAACAACATAATATAAACATTTTAAGCTGCGCTACCGGCATGACGGGCAAAAGTTATGAAGAAGGTGATATTTTACAGTCAGGAAGAAGCAGAGAAGGCCGCTAATGAGATGATCACGGCGAACCCAAGTTGCACCATCGTGCGCGGAGCGATCGACGACCGCGCCGACGCCGAGGAGTCCGACAGCTTCCGCGAGCTGGTCGGCAGCTGGTCGGGCGAGGTCGCAGCCCTCAAGGTGGAAGATGAACGCGGCCAGATCGTCGCCAAATTTGGCTACTGGGAATAAATCCCGGCAGGGCTTGCAGGTTCGCCGCGCCCGGTTCGATTCCGGGAAGCCCGCTAATATTTTAGGTATCAATTAAAAATTTTAGAGTTATGAAGAAGTTCAACATCACGAATTACGTCGAAAGCGAACCGGCCGGGGCAACAGTCCAGGAGACGGGAGAAAGCACGCCACAGGCGGCGGAAACGATCACAGCGGGGCGCGACGAATATGAAACGACCATGCCGGCGGCGGCTACGACCGATGCCGGGGCAAAGGTTACGATAAGACCATGGACGGCTATCGATGCGGTCCTTGCCGGCGGGTGCTTCCGGGGCTACATCGACGGTCTGCCGGGCACCGTCTCCGTACCTCAACCGGCGGCGGCTACGGTGGTGGCTGCGCCCGAACCGAAAGCCAAGCGGGTATGCGAGTTTGAAGGCCGCAAGCATACGCCTATGAGTCTGGAAGAGATCGCCGCCGACTCCGATTGTGTGAACGTGTACGCCGTCTATATCCTGGAAGGGAGTAAAGGCAAGTACCGACGTATCAACATGAGCGCGGGCAACGTGGCGACCGGGTGTTTGGAGTCATACAAGGGCAAGGAACGGCCGATGCAGATAAGGGAACGTAACAAAGGGGTGGTGTACGAGTGGGCACCGACCGCCGAGCCGGTGCAGGAGGAGGCCGAACCAGTGCAGACCGAACCAGCACAGGCCGAGCAGCTGCCAGCACCGCCGGAGACCGTGACGGCCGAACCGCCGAGGCGTAACGCCTGGGATGCGCTGAAGGCCGGCTTCAGGAAGTTCGCGACCGCGATGTGTTTTATATAATTCTATAATTCTATAACTGTTACAATCA
>CAYNMA010000255.1:0-1674 GCA_964398075.1 uncultured Bacteroides sp.
CCGGGTAACAAAAAAGGACCGTATTTCTACGATCCTTTTGTCTTACTCGGGAGAAAAAAGAAAAGGCATCGTTTTTTTCGATGCCAAAAGAATATCTTTATTCTTTTAGGATACCCTGCTTATCTCTCTTGAGACTTAGCTTTTGCTTAAACATTTTCGCGATGGCTTCTTTTCCCGCCTCGGTTTCCAAATCTGATATTTTCATTTCTCCATTAGAGATAAGTACCATAATACCGATATATGCTTCTCCAAGAGCCGCTGTAAGTGCAGCTGCAACACTCCCGCTGATTGCACCGCCGACAACCGACCCCACACCGGGAATTAACTTTAGAATATTGGTCACCACAGCCTTTCCCAAAACAGTTGTGCCTGCGGTTCCAATAGTAGCAGACACAATCGCCGTGATAGTCGATTTTTCAATTGGAAGTCCAAAGACTGCTGTAATACCTGCCATCATGCTAACTTGTTCAGGCACAAGTAGTGCCGCATCTGAGAATGGAATCGGAATGGCGCCAGTGGCAGCTGCGGCTGCGGCAGATGTTGCTACAATTGCATGAGCCTTATTGGATTTCATTTTAATGTTTGCTTTCTGAACAGCAACAAGAGTATTCTTAACCGCTTCAGGAACAACATTATCCATTACTTCTGTTAGCCGATCAAGTCCATAGGCTTTTGCAATGTACTCCTCATCAATTTCATAATCTTGTGCAAGAACTGGGACAACCTGAGCAATTGCGAGGTTTTCCTTTTCAATTTCGGTTTTAAGTGCTGTTGCTTCCTTCTTTGAAAACGATTGCGTCAATACAACTATAACTGGGACATTGAATTTGCTTGCTTCAGAAAGAAATTTATTGATAAAGTCTTTTTCTGCTTGTTCAAAGCGATGGGATGTTGAGCTAACGCAATACCATATGCAATGAATTGCCTTACTAATGTCACATGATTTCACGCCATCTGAAATGACCTGCATGACTTCACTCAGAATCTTATTAAGGGCATTTTCACCGCCCAATTCCAATCCTGGAGTATCATAAATAGAAAGGGGAAAATCTTCTTTTTCATACTTACGTATTGCATCGGTAACCGGTTTCCCAACGCCGGTCTCAGCCAACGGTTCCCGAAACATATTATTGATTAGAGTGCTCTTGCCAACACCGGTTTTACCAAGAACCATCACATTAAGATGTGTGAGTTTTTTCCTTGCTTTTTTCAGTTCTTCCATTATCCTTTCCGCCATTTCCTGAGGATTAAAGGCTTCCATTTATTTATCCTCCGCTTTTTTAATAATCTCCGGTCCCCATTCATCATCGTTCTGTTTTGTAATATTTCGAGGTTGCTTTTCATACACATATGATGATACCAATTCCACAAATTTCGGGATGATAAAAAACGCTCCTACTGCCAAAGCGACGCTTCCAATAACATACACGGCTTTGTTTTCTTTTTTCTTTTTCATAATAAGTCTCCTCCTTTTTAGTTTCAATTTAGTACTTGTAATTTTCGCGGAACGATTAGTTGGGCATCACATATCGTCCAAACATCTGTTTTGTATCTTTTGTCTTACTCGGGAGAGGTATTTAATTTAACCGATGGTCTTAAAACGAACCTGAACATTTAGGTCGATAAACTTTTCGCCGCCGATATCATAAACGTATCCGTAATCATATCGAGTAG
>CAYNMA010000256.1:0-1669 GCA_964398075.1 uncultured Bacteroides sp.
AGTATGTATTACAAACTGAATAAAGAAATATTAGAGAATAAATCTATCTCTAGCACAGCCAAATTACTATATAGCGTTATAGATGGGCTGACTGACAAACAACCAACTTGCAACGCCAGTAATAAATACTTATGCACCTGTATAGGTATAAAAGAAAGACAAGTTCAGAATTGTTTAAAGGAACTTCAGGAGCAAGGTTTAATAGAGATAGATTATTCTTTAGGAATAAGAGAAATAAATATACCAAAAAAAATAAAAAATGCAAAAACTAAAAAACTTATTGAAAACTTGTTGACATTAAATAATAAAGTGGTATAATTAGTTATGTAGAGTTGAGAACAACTTGAATTGAAAATTGAATAATTTAAATTAAACTGAAAGGAATATAATATGGAAAAGAAAGTTAAATTAGAAGTAGAAAAGAAAAGTGATTATACATTAGTCAATGTATATGTAAATGAAACCTATATCAATAGTTATATCAATGTTAATATCATTGAAAACAAATATGATTATTATATAGAAAAAAATAAGACCCATATCACATTATTTAGTAAAGATTACACAACTATTGAATACGTCAATGAGAGTGATATAAATGACTAAATCTGTAATTGAAGTTAAAATAACGCAGATGAAGAAAGATTTATACAATGTCAATATCTATCGTGGGTCAAGCAAAATTATAGATAATTGCTTTATGACTTTCATCGCAACTAGTTATGAGTATGATTTTGAGAGCTGTAATTACAATTTCTATTACGGCGATAAATTGATATTACAAATCTATAATGAAGAGTATGTTGAAATGGGACAGGAGAAATAATATGAAAATTAAAAAAGTTATGTATGTAAAAGACAACAATTTAGAGATTTACTATATCTCAAAGCAGGGCGATAAACTTATGCTTGATTTAAAATACGATCGAATTGAGTTTGGCGGATGTTTTGGTAAATATTTAAAAGCATTTAAAAGCGAACGCCAAATAGCAACTATCAATGTAGATAAAATAACAATAAAGAGAATATAAGGAGCATAATATGGAAGAAACACAATTTAATTTTTTTCAAAAATTAGAAAAGATACAACAAGAATTAGTAGCAACTAAGGACTTAAAAAATAGTTTTGGCGGCTATAATTATAGAAGTGCAGAAAGTATATTAAAAGCCGTAAAGCCTTTACTAGAAAAATATCGTTGCGTACTTACATTAAGCGATGAGATAATGCAAGTAAGTGATAGAGTTTATGTTAAAGCAACTGCAACGCTTTACGATGTTGAAAGCCCTGAACACTTATCGGTAAGTGCAAGTGCAAGAGAAGAAGAAATAAAAAAAGGTATGGACAGTTCACAAGTTACAGGAGCAGCTAGTTCATATGCGCGTAAATATGCTTTGAATGGCTTGTTTGCAATAGATGATAATAAAGATAGTGATAGCACTAACCAAACTAAAAAGGGCGATTATACCGCTGAGCAAAAAATCAAGAAAGCAACACCACAGGAGCAAAGAGATTTTATCAAAAATCACTTACAAGAAATCATTGCATTTTATGAAAGCAAAGGAAAAGAATTCAATTTTGCAATAGATGCAGAAAGCGATGCAAATGTTAAAAAATTGTATGATTTTGCAACAACAAAATTGAACTTGCAATAGAAAGAGAGATTAAAGA
>CAYNMA010000257.1:0-1654 GCA_964398075.1 uncultured Bacteroides sp.
GAAACATCCCAATCAATAACAAAAATAACGAAACGGGGAATTTTTAGAACATCCCTATAACATCCCTTTACCATTAGACTGTGGCTTTATTAGAAGATTTAGTCGTTGCATATTACGATGCACGGCGACATAAGCGCAAGACGCAATCGCAGATTACATTCGAGATGGATCTTGAACGCAATCTGCATGACTTATATATCGAACTGCGTGACCGCACCTATACACCCTCGTCGGCGATATGCTTTGTTATTACCGACCCTAAGAAAAGAGAGGTGTTTGCCTCTTCTTTTCGGGATAGAGTGGTGCACCATCTCTACTACAATTATATCGCTTATGAGTGTGATAAACGGTTTATCTATGACTCATATTCTTGTCGTGTAGGGAAAGGCACGCTGTTTGGCATCCAACGATTAGAACATCATATCCGTGCAGTATCGCAAAACTATACACAAATGGCTTATGTGCTGAAACTTGATTTGCAAGGGTATTTCATGACAATCCCCCGAAAACTATTACAAGAGCGAGTGCAAACAATGATGCAACAGATACTGCCCAAGACACAACTATCGGAAGAGGTACAATCGCTTGTGGTGTGGTTGACCGATATATTCACTCTGCACGACCCTTTAGTGGGTTGCCGGATACGAGGTAGTAAAGCCGATTGGAAAGACTTACCACCTACGAAATCGCTTTGGCACTCGCCCGAGGGCGTTGGCTTGCCGATTGGCGACCTTACCTCGCAACTCTATAGCAACATCTTTCTCAATAGCCTTGATCATTATATCACAGACACATTAGGTTACCGACATTATGGGCGGTATGTAGATGATTTCTATCTGCTGTCCGATTCAAAAGAACAACTGCAGTCGGTCGTTGAACCTATTCGTACCTTTCTTGCAGCAATGGGAATGACTTTGCACCCGAAAAAGATTATCTTGCAGCCCGTGTCGCTTCCGGCACGGCAGAAACAAGTGCCTGCTTTAGAGTTCCTTGGTGCATTGATCTATCCTTATTATCGGCATAGTACCCCTCGAACGGTGGCAAAGTATCATGCCTGCTCTATGCACTTAGCAAGCACTTTTGTTGAGGGTATAACACCGAAGGAATATCAGAAATGTTACCAATCCTATCGCTCCTATCAAGGGTATTTCACGCATTTCCGGATGAAAACATCGCTATAGAAATAACTCCTTCTTCAAATGTAAAAACCACCACCTCTATATCTTAAAGAAATGTATCAATAACAACTGAGGGTATTTTATCGAAGGGATATCGAAGGGATATCGAAGGGATAGGCTACCTTGACGCTACCCAGACGATGCCCGCATTATGCCAAAAATATGCCTTTTTATACCCATAAATATTGATAATCGGAGACAAATGTTAATGCGTAACTTTTCTCAATAAACCTTCGTCAGGAAGTAAATCCAGGGCAACCGCATCAAAATAGCCGATTATTCATTGATTTTATGATAATCATAGCCAATGAAAGAGATCTTGCTGGGGACGCGGACGCCCTCGTCCGCGGTACAGTAGAGACGGTATTGTATACCGTCTCTCAAAATCAACTGTTTTAATAGCCAATGCTTTATATTTAAGGGATGTTCTAAAAATTGCTTTTGAGATGATTTGTAGAATTTTATTTAGTAGATGG
>CAYNMA010000258.1:0-1652 GCA_964398075.1 uncultured Bacteroides sp.
AAGGCAAGCAGATACAAATAAAAACCACAAAGCGCTCAAAAAGTGGAGAAACATCAAAATTAGTAAAATAGTTAAACGTGGGATTTTTAGGACATCCCTTTAATTCAATGAAATATATGCAAAAAGTCTCGCGGTACGGGAGTCTCGAAGTGGACCACTTGTTCGGTGACGGGGTGGATAAACTCGAGTATACGAGCATGCAGTGCCAATCGGTCGATCACAGGCGTTGCGCCACTGCCATACTTGCGGTCGCCTACCACGGGGTGTCCTTTGCTACTGAGGTGCACACGAATCTGGTTGGTTCGACCAGTCTCCAAGTTCAGTTCCACTAAGGAGAACTGCTGCGGTTTGTCCGGTTCGGTCTGCCGTATCACCTTGTAGTTGGTGATAGCCTCCTTACCGCCATCGTCGGTATCGGACGAATAGACCCGAGTAGTGCGTTTATCCTCTGTAAGCCAAGTTACGATCTTACCCTCTGCAGGCGTTATCAGTCCTTCTGCCACAGCGATATAGGTTCGTTTCGTAACGAGTTGCCGCCAATAGGTGCGCATATACTCTTGCAGTTCGGGCGTCTTGGCAAAGACCAGCAGACCCGAGGTCTCACGGTCGAGACGGTGAACCACATAGATACCGGCTCGGGGGTTGTTTTGACGGACATAATGTTTGAGCAGAGAGAACGCCGAGGTCTCTTTCGAATCGACAAAAGTGGGAACGGTGAGTAACCCCACTCCTTTCTCTACCACAATGATATAGTCGTCCTCGTACACGATCTTGAGCCGCGAGTGCACCAACTCGTGCTTGGGTGCGCCACTACTGACGCACACCTTGTCACCCTCATGGAGGAGACTGTTGAATTGCGTTTCCACTTTCCCATTGACCTGCACCTGCCGGTGGGCTAAGAGTTGTTTGACGCTATTTCGACTCATACCGCCCATCTTGGCGATAAGAAAAGTCATCAGTTCTACTTCGTTTTCACGGCATAGAAGTTCTGTTGCGTTGTGCTTCTGTTTCATACTGCAAAGGTAGTGTTTTGTTCATAAAATGGCAAATATCGTTTCCCATGACAGGACAATGCGTTATAAACGGACGCCCACGGCGTATTGACATGAATGGGTCGTTCAATTATCCTTTTTCTCTGCAAAGATAATACGGAAACGGCCGTTTTGCAACGAGAGCTCTCGATAAAATTTTCTTAAGTCATCGAGAGCTCTCGAGATTTTGCTCGTAATCTACTGACTTTATGTAGGTTGTGTGCGCAATTGTAAATTATCGATTATTCACAGAAAAATACAAATTCACTGCAAAGATAATACACGAATGGCCGTTTTGCAACCACAGTTGTAGATGAAATTTCGGGGAGTCATCTACAGTTATAGAAATTTTGCTCGTAAATATGTTATTAATAACATATTACACTAATAAACCGAACTCAACCAATTAAACTAACAAGTTCCATATCAAATACAAAGATAATACGCGAATAGCCGTTTGTCAAGGACGAGCGTCACTAAAATTTTCCTACTTGAGGACGCGCGTCCACAAAATACTCGTATTGTTTTGATACTAAGCATTATACCGACAGCAAAAAAAAATGCTTTTCTGTTTATCGGATTCCTCATCACACAGTTAATCCGCCAACATCATACATCATA
>CAYNMA010000259.1:0-1640 GCA_964398075.1 uncultured Bacteroides sp.
TAAAGGCAATGCGAAGGCCTCGATTTGTGAATAAGCAACTCGAGGTCTGCGCTTTTTGTATGTTTATATGACCAAAAGTATGAGAACAGAAAAACCACATAGAATAGGGAACCGCTGCATCGCATCAGCCGTGTGCAGTTATAGCAACACCGCCGACTGCCCACACATGCCAAATGGTTGCCTACTATCGGAACAAAACAAACGAATATAACCTACCTCACATTGTGTGCGGATGTGTGAATTTTATCAATAACGTGCGAGTGCACATAGCACGAATAAACTTTAGGCTTAGGAGTATGAAAAGTTTTAATTATCCTCTAACGGTCTTTTTGAAAGATCCTACAGAACAAAACGACTTGCCTCTTTCGTTGAATCTTATTGGAGAAGCAGAAACAACGTCTAATGTAGGTGGTCAAGACGAAAAGTCAAAACTCATTTTAGCACTTGAAAACAATCAATGGTATCCTATTGAGTTTATACTAAACAACTATATATGCACACCTCTATAATTTTGGAGACTTCTTGTACCTCCATGTGGCAAATGCTGCAGTTATAATGTGACTTGCTTTATAGTTTATTAGACGATTAAAAATAGACATTTTTTTCACACATCGTGTGCGAATGTGTGTATAGATTAATTATAATGGGTGAGCGCACATAACCCAATCAAACTTTTAGTATTATGAAAAAGTTAAATGTTTATGCTGCCGTTGCCAATATCAATGGTAGAAAGTCAAGTGGTGTAGAAGACTTCTCTTCCTACAACCATTGGAGAGTGAACGATGGAAGTAATAGGGTGGATTAATTCTTAACGTGTGTGGCGGCATTGCCGCCGCACATTTTTCTCGCTTGTATGACTCAAACAATCATTTTTGGCATAGAATTCCAAAATAAAGTCTTTTGTTTTGATAAATTACATGGTTGCTTGCTATATGGCGAGAGGGATAATGATGTAAATCAAAGAGAGACCCAAGTTAATCCCAATTTGCAGAATATATCCGATCCCTTCTTGCTACAGTCAACAGTATATGTTCCCCTGCAACCAATTTCTCATAAACGTATGCTGACGATATACGCCAAGTCTCTCACTTGGCTTTGTCGTCATTGTTATCCCATTGCGTATTGGATAAGCAAACATATTTCATTGAATGCGTTTGCGAATTCCCAGCAGGCTATCTTATTCTATCGTCACCTCTATCCCTCTGCGGAAAAACAACGTCGATTATGCCTCCCACGTGCCATCTTTGCGGCAACTACTTCTCGAAAATTCAAGCAACATGGAGTTATGTTGATTGGCGCATTCCTGCCTTCTACGCAAATGCATGCTTGGGTAATAGAAGATAATCAACAGCCAGATCTATGGGATAACGAATGGATATGTTACAAACCCGTATATATGTTGTACCACCAATGAACGAAAAGCATCCTACATATTCTCAGCCCTCTCTTCGGTTCTATAATGCGGCGACACAATCTATTATTGATTCAATATGGAATTTGTTGCAGAACGGACTATGGCGTGAATATCAAATAGATAATCGCCTATACAATGATGAATTAGGCGAGATGCGTATTGGTGAATGGGAACCGATATTTCCTAATATACACCCCATCTATCCAGGTTATGATTGGGATATTTC
>CAYNMA010000260.1:0-1639 GCA_964398075.1 uncultured Bacteroides sp.
TATGATGGATATTCAAGATTTGAATATGTCTTTATTTAATAAGGCAATGTCATATATGCCAGGTACTAACCAATTCAGTGAGCAATTCAAAGAATATGGTAGTGAAGCAGATGATGAGGAAATTGATGTACAACAGGTCATTCAAGATACTGTTCTTAGTACAGAAGAGTATCATAATGTTGAAATAACACTAGAATTGAATGGACCGACAACATGGTTAGAATTTAAGTTTGATAGTGATGAATATACACTTGAACACTTAGCAGAAGTAACATTTCATACTACTGCATTTGACCATGAAGAAATGTGTTATAGGTATCCAGCAATGGACGTAGAAACAATGTATAATGCATACTTCGGAGGCTAATATGGACACTCTCAATATGTTTGAGCATCAACCTGTTGAATATGATAAGGTGTATCGCTATGTGGTATCACCATCATTGTTATGGAAATTCTATTCCGCACCAGAGGAATGGTATAAAGAGACTATCTATCAAGAGAAGCAATTCCTTGGTAGTACAGCCTCATTGATTGGTACTATATGCCATTATATTTATAAAGTTGTATCTGACAATAAAGGTACAAAAGGATTAGATATTGATGGCATAAAAGCTAATATTGAGCAACAATTAACAGAATATGTTGAAGCTAATGCTCTTGATGTTGATATAACAGAGATACTCACTACATATCCGCAAGTATGTAATGTAGTACTTAATGACTACATCAAGAGATACAGCAATTTGACTATAACTACTGAATTGAGTGCTTATATGAGCCTTGATAATGGTATTATATTAGCAGGGACACTAGACAGGTATGAATATGACACCTACACATTGGTGGATTACAAAACTGTATCTAGTAAGCCTAGTGGTACAAAGATACCATTAGCTTATAAGCTACAATTGATGTGTTATGCTCAAATTCTTAGGCACGGTTATAACTTTCCGATAGACAAGATTAGAATTGTCTATGGAGTTAAACCTACTAAGACATTACCTGCTAGATGCTTAGTAGTCACAGAAGATGTGTTTGATTATGACTATATTTGGATAGAAAATATCTTAAAATTAGTATGTACATCTATAAATTTATGTGATACAAACAAAGACCTCATTCCTGTAATCTTTAGACAGCTAAAGGAGACTGTTGATGATTAAGTTATTGATTTGTGGTCTTGCTAATAGTGGTAAAACATCATTATGCAAGACATTGAAGGATGCTTTTATTATATCATATGATGGTAAACCTTGCTCATTGGTTATGCCTCATACTGATATTAAAGACTTTGAGTCTATTGATGACTTAAAGATGCTTGTTAATGATAAGATACTTAAGTATCGTGACAAGTTTGGTAAATTACCTGCAACTGTGGTATTTGATTCTGTATCTAGAATTGAAGACCACATTGAAGACTATTGTAAAGTCAAGTATCGTGGATTTGATATATGGACTGGTGTAAGCACAGAAGTGAAGAACTTATGTGATTATATCAATAGCCTTGTTGATAAAATGAATGTAATTATCATTGCTCACACTACTTATAGTGAGACTGCTGGTAAGTACATTGAAACCTGCAAAGGTAGCTTTGCTAAAATAGGTGGATTCTTATCTACTGTTGATTATGCTATTA
>CAYNMA010000261.1:0-1635 GCA_964398075.1 uncultured Bacteroides sp.
TGTAAGAATTTCAAGGTAGTTTTCACGGAAGCATCGATTGAAGAGTATCCGTGGTTTTATGAAAACATTATCAAAAAGAACTGCAACTATGATGTGACGGATGATATCCATAACGATTTTAGGAATATCGATTGTTCACAAATTGTTACGGGTTGGTGTGCTGACCAATTATTTGGTAGCAATATTCATTTGCACAATCTAGATTTATATAACGTTCCTGTTATAGAAGGTATTCGTGAGCATTATAAGCGAGTTTATAAAGAACGTCGTACCATAGCAAATCAACTTTCTGACAGTTCTTTGGACTTGATTGCCACTAAGGTTAATGAATTGGGTAGTTATCTCGGACTTACTATCAATAAATTCTGCGAGTTTGCTTGGCTGTACAATTTTGCGATTAAGTGGGTACTAGTCAGAAATGTTACAAATCTTGAACTGATGGAATCAAAGAATCAGGGTAAGGGTTTGGCGTTTTTCAATACACAAGGCTTTCAGGATTGGTCATATTCTAGATATGACACGTTAGCCGATAAGAACGTTAACAAAGAAGTCAAGTATTACAAGCGTCCCTTGAAAAAATATATATACGACTACACGAAGGATGGTGATTATCTTGAAAATAAAGGTAAGGTTAATTCGTGGAGAGTGAATCACGGAAAGGGTTCGGAAGTAGTTCGATTTACTGCGATTACGGATGAAGGTACTAAGATTTGGAAGCCAAAATCGGAAGACGTTACGATACGTGATTTTTTTATTTACTGCGGAAACAAGTTCCGTAAGAATCCGTATACATTGTACTAAAAGTTTTTAGAATATGTTACAAAGTTTATATATTGGTGCGAGTATCGCCATCTCGTGGGCGTGGGGCACATCTTTAATTATTGGTATGCAAATTGCCCAACAGAAGGGGTTGGGTGCTTTTCTGACGTGGGCAACAGCGAACTGCCTTACGTTGGTTTTCTTCAGTTGCCTATGGCGTAAAGGATTAATTCGTGAAGAAGTACTAGAGAAGCCGTATGTGAAATGGCTAGCCCTATTGATTCAGTCTTTTTGCCTTATCGTTCAGTTAAAGGTGATTGATGACGTGGTAAGAAGCCTAGGAGCATCCCCAATTTTGAGTTATGGGATTGTGACGGCGATTGGGTTAGTGTTTATCCTAGGTATGTATCGCAAGGGTTTAGATATGAGCATACTTACCGACAACTATCAGGGTGTTATGACAATTCTCGCTTTAGTTGTTGGTATTGGAAGCAGTCTATATTACAACGTACCTCAATACGTGATTCCGAGTAGTGCGACTTCTGATTTGGTTTGGGGTTCTTGGAGTGCCTGTATTCTGATGAGCGGTATTATTACAGACATTCAGCATTGGCAACGTGCTAAGAAAAACGGCAATGGATACGCTTTTGAGTGTGCGTCTGTTATGTTTGCCCTCTATTTGTTCTTAGTCTATTGTTTGGCACATTTCCACTTAAATGACATTGGTAATATTTGTCTATTAATTGCTGTTTTAGGGGTTACGACTAGCACGATTGACTCTATTGCTGTTGCGATGCATCGGATGAAAGGGAAACTCTTCGGGACTTCGGTTGCCTGTTTTCTTTGTGTGTTTTGGGGAGTCTTTGCTAGTGTTGG
>CAYNMA010000262.1:0-1620 GCA_964398075.1 uncultured Bacteroides sp.
CAGTCACAATGCTCGCATTGCTCCTTCGTTCAAGTCAACCATCTACTAAATAAAATTCCACAAATCATCTCAAAAGCAATTTTTAGAACATCCCATTAATCAACGATAATAAGGAAATATTCTTTTTTGCCTTTCTGCACGAGGATATACTTGTCTTGCAGGAGTGCTTCTGTGCCGATGGTCTCGTTGGGGTTGTTGTGCTTTTCTTTGTTGATGGATAAGCCGTTGGCTTGTATCATCTTGCGCGCCTCGCCCTTGCTTGGGAAAATCTGTGTATTGACAGCGAGTAGGTCGAGGATAGGCAACCCTTGTTGAATATCGGCACGGCTGATATGATGCTGTGGCACGCCATCGAAGACCTGTTGCAGGGTCTCCTCGGGCAGTGAGCGCAGGCGGTCGGCCGTGGCTTTACCAAAGAGGATATCGGTTACATCGACAGCCATGTCGTAGTCCTCTTGGCTATGTACCATGATAGTCACTTCCTTGGCAAGGCGTTTCTGCAGTAAGCGCAGGTGTGGTGCTTGCTGGTGCTCGGCGATGAGGGATTCTATCTCGTCCCGTTCGAGGGAGGTGAATATCTTGATGTAGCGTTCTGCATCGGCATCGGATACATTGAGCCAGAACTGGTAGAACTTATACGGCGAGGTGTATCTGCGGTCGAGCCAGATATTGCCGCTCTCGGTCTTGCCAAACTTACCGCCATCGGCTTTGGTGATGAGTGGACAAGTGAGCGCAAAAGCATCGCCACCGCCCATACGGCGGATGAGTTCGGTTCCGGTGGTTATGTTGCCCCATTGGTCGGACCCGCCCATCTGCAGTTTGCAGTTCTTGTGCTTATTGAGGTAGACATAGTCGTAGCCTTGGAGCAGTTGGTAGGTGAACTCGGTGAAGGACATACCTTGCGAGTATTCTCCGTTGAAGCGTTTCTTGACAGAGTCTTTTGCCATCATGTAGTTGACGGTGATGAGTTTGCCGATGTCACGGGCGAAGTCAAGGAACTTATAATCCTTCATCCAATCGTAGTTGTTGACGAGTTCGGCAGCGTTTTCGCCATGTCCGAAGTCGAGGAACTTCTCCAACTGTCGTTTGATACATTCTTGGTTGTGTCTGAGGGTAGGCTCGTCGAGTAGGTTACGCTCTGCCGATTTGCCAGAAGGGTCGCCAATCATACCAGTAGCCCCACCGATGAGTGCGATTGGCTTATGTCCGCAGCGTTGTAGGTGTCGAAGCATCATGATGCCGCAGAGGTGGCCTATGTGTAGGCTGTCAGCCGTTGGGTCGATACCTACATAGGCGGTGGTAGGTTCTTTGAGTAGTTGTTCTTCGGTGCCAGGCATGATGTCTTGCAACATGCCTCGCCATTTGAGTTCTTCTACGAAATTCTTCATCGATTTATGAGATTTGCATATTTAGAGCGCAAAGGTACGACAAAAGATTGGTACGCACAAGTATTGAGGGGGACAATTAACAATTAACAATTAACAATTAACAATTAACAATTAACAATTAACAATTAACATGCATGGTATGGTCAAACGGGTCTTGCGGCTCGAACGACACGGGGACGCTTTGATTTGACAATTTACAATTTGACAAATGCGTAGTAGTATGGTCAAACGA
>CAYNMA010000263.1:0-1610 GCA_964398075.1 uncultured Bacteroides sp.
TGGGGCGCACAGTATGAGCCAGTAAAGCTAGAAGCCGAGCGCATGATTAGCGCACCTAGCAAATACGAGCGACGCATGGCTTACAAGCGGTTTATTCGTGCGCTTGCAAAGTATGGCATTCACGGACGAAGCACAGATTTGCAAGGATTGCAAGGGTTGGAAAGGTTGCAAGGGTTGGAAGGGTTGGAAAGGTTGCAAGGGTTGGAAAGGTTGCAAGTAACAAAGCTTGACTACCGCGATTTATTTATGTTTGGCATACCCGAAAACAGCGTTGTTTACCTTGACCCACCGTATAAAGGAACAGACACTAGAGGTTATGCAGCTTTTGATTATGCAGAATTTGAAAACTGGCTTACAACACTAAACTTCCCAGTGGTTGTTAGTGAATACACCTGCCCCGACGGGTTTGAAGTGTTCGCAAGCAAAAGCAAGCGAGTGACATTTTGTCCCACCGACAACACACAGCGCAAGGTTGAATTATTATGCGTGCAAGCGCAATATATAGACGATTTTAAAAAGGAGTGATTAAGATGTACGATTTAAAGGAATTCATAGCAGAGGTAAAAAAACCACAATATGTGGCATTACGTTTAATGTTTGTTTTGTTATTGTTAGCAACAGGCGCATTTGCATCGATTGATGGTATTTGGTGGTTGTGGCGCAGTTTGTTCATAACATTGTTCGTGGCTTGCACATTAACGGCTTATGCGTTTGAGTGTGTGCGCATTGTTCTTAACAGCAAGCGTTCTAAAAAAAATAGTGTTATCAGAAACATAAAATATGACAGATAAATTTTATAATTGGGAAAAAACATTAAGTTACGATGCCGATGTTACCATGGTTGTTGGTGCACGTGGTGTAGGTAAAACTTTTGGCTTACGTGTGCAATGTGTTAAAGACTGGCTAAAAGATAAGTCACGTTTTGTAGAAATAACAAGGTTTAAAAATGAGTTATCAAGTGTGGCAGACGGTTATTTTTCTCGCGTGGGTGAGCAGTTCGATAACGTAGAATTTAGAACAGATGCTAGAATGGCTTATGCCACATTTGACACAGGTGATAAAAAGAAAAAAGAATGGCACGTTATTGGCTATTTTGTTGCATTGTCTGATGAGCAGGCATTAAAGAAACGCACATTTAAAGATGTACGCAGGATAATATTAGACGAAGCAATACTTGATAAAACTGACAGGTTTCACAACTATTTAGTGAATGAATATGTCAAGTTAGCAAATGTAGTAGATACAGTTTCGCGCGAACGCAAGGACACTAAAAGCATACGCCCTAGAGTTTATTTGTTAGGTAATGCTCTTGATTTATCGAACCCGTATTTTGCAATTTATGGCGTTCCTACAAATGTGCGCTATGGTTACACTTGGTTTAAGAATAAAACTTTTTTGCTGCACTATTTAAAAAACGAAGAATATGCAAAAGAAAAGTTAACAGGCACTGTAGCAGGTCGCATGTTATCGAATACGCAAGGCGCAAGAATTGCTATTGATAACGATTTTATTACTCTAGGTGATGACTTTATTTCACGGAAACCCAAAGATGCTAAATACATGTTTGGTTTAGTGTGCAACAAGCATAAATTTGGTGTGTGGTGTAGCTA
>CAYNMA010000264.1:0-1606 GCA_964398075.1 uncultured Bacteroides sp.
AAATATAGAATTGCAATAGAATGCCAAGGAGAACAGCATTTTACAGGTCTTTTTTTACATTAACAGCGACAATAATATACTTGTTGTCACAATTTTTATAAAAAACTTGGTTATTGTAAATAATATTTGTATATTTGCACTATAAAATAGAAAAAAAATTAAAACCCATTTACATGAAAAAAGCATTTAAATATAAGCTAAAGCCAACGATGAAGCAACAGCATCTGTTGCTTCAGCACTTCGGTTGTGCTCGATTTATATATATAATTGGGGATTAGATTTAAAAATTAAAGCTTACCAAAAAGATAAATCTTCTTTATCTTATGTAGACTTAGCCAAACAACTTACTTCACTTAAGGAACAAAATGAGTATAAATGGCTAAACAACGTAACAAATGAAGCCCTTCAACAGTCGCTTCGTTGTTTAGATACTGCTTACAAAAACTTCTTCAGAATGAAGAAAGGTTTTCCTAAATTCAAATCAAAACATAGCAGTAAAGACTGTTGTAAATTTATTCAAAGTGTACATTTTGATTTCGAGGAGTGGCAGGTAAAGATTCCCAAAGTGGGCTGGGTAAAGATATGTAAGAATAAAGAATTTGATTTATCACAGTGTAAGCTTGGCACTTTAACGGTTTCAAAGGATAGATGTGGTACATACTGGACTACTATATTAGTAGACGATGGTAAGTTTTCTCCGCCGAAAGCCAAAGTGGAGAAAACAACATCAGTTGGTGTGGACCTTGGTATAAAAGATTTTGCAATATTATCTGATGGAACTAAGTTTGCTAATCCGAAGTACTATGAAAAGAGTCAGCGCAAGTTAAAACGACTTCAACAAAGACTAAGTAAGAAGGCTAAAGGAAGTAAGAACAGAGACAGAGCAAAGCTACGACTTGCTACGTGTAGTAGACGAATAGCTAACTGCCGTATCGACTACTTGCAGAAGCTTAGTACTTACCTTATTCGAACTTATAATACAATTTGTATTGAAGATTTGAATGTAAATGGAATGTTGAAGAATCATCACTTAGCGAAATCAATCAGTAGTGCTTCATGGAGCGAGTTCAGACGAATGCTGATCTACAAATGCGAATGGTATGGTAAGAATCTACTTGTTATAGGTAGGTTCGAACCCAGCAGCAAGACTTGCAACAACTGTGGGCACATCTACAAGGAATTAGCCTTATCAGAACGAGCATGGAAATGCCCAGTTTGCGGAGCAGTTCTTGACAGGGATGTAAATGCAGCGAAGAACATTCGTGATATGGCACTACGTAAAGTAGTTTAAATAAAAGAAATTAATAATTAAATAGACCCATCGGCAAGTGGGTTACAGACTGTGGAGAGTTCTTGCGTTAGCACCTCTGTGAAGCAGTAAGATAGTAAATCCTGTGACAACAGGTATATCATTGCCTTTAAACAAACTTTTGAAAGAGATTATAGAAAATACAATAAATGCAAAGAGCAAGGTATTGCAATCCTTTATTTTACTTCTAAGCATTTATTACAGCTAAAAGAAGACTGTGAAATATATAACGATGATAAAATTTTATCGTCAAATTCATAATAATATAGAAGGTGAAGATAAAAAAATATCAAATGT
>CAYNMA010000265.1:0-1577 GCA_964398075.1 uncultured Bacteroides sp.
AAAGTCATTCTTAAGCTCACTAAGCTTAGGTTCATTCTCCCAGTCAGTAAGCTTTCTAATTGTCTGTTCTTCTCTAGAGTCCATTATTTTTACGTAAAAATTCTAATTTACTGATTATCTATGGTTTTAGAAACTTTGTAAAGATTTGCTCTGCTACAGTAGCATAACCAAAGGAACCAGGATTAAATAATTTAAATCCTTCTGTAGTCTTAGCTGTGATTATTGGTTGGTCACTTAAAGTTCTATCAGAACTTCCTTGCCAAGAAGGATTCTTAGTTTTATTAGTTAGATAATCTTCATCAGGAAAAATGCTATTACAGTACTCTTTTAAAGATTTTTTATAGTACCTAGCATCACTACCATATATGTTATATGGAGCTATTTGTTCAAAGTTTCCTATAGCAAATGCTTGGAAATAGTCAGTGTTGTAGAAAGGTTGAGTTTTATTTCTATTGCTAAAGGAAGCTAGATATAGATTATTGTAGGTGGATACCCAAGTCCACTTCATAATGAAGTTAGTAAACCAACCAAATTCAGCAGCTATAGTTAGTTTAACTCCAAAGAGTTTCTCAGCATATTTAGTAATTACTTCCTCTGCATTTTTAATAGCATCCTTAGCCAAGGGTCTAGCAAACACATCTGAACCAGAAACTAACTCAGTAAAACTTTTTGAATAATCCTTAGGATTCTCATGAAAATAGATTGAACCAAAAAGTTGATCTGCACACCAACCATTAGTAATTACATCAGTATCTATAGTCCCTAAGTCTTCTCTCCAACTCTTAGTAACTTCTCTAAGATTCCACCCTTGTTCTTTAAACCATGCATATAACTTAGGATACTCTGCTACTGAATTCTTATCATAGAGAATGACTAGGTCTTCTTTTGATATCCCATTCTTAATAAGAGCTAGAACCAAAGAAGTACTATCTACTCCACCTGACCATTGAGCTGCTATAGATCCTTGTTTAATAAGTTCCTCAGCTCTTTTATCCATTAAATCTGCTATAGGAGTTTCAGATGCTTCTGGAATAGGGTCTACAGAATCAACCCAGTTAAGCTTGCTATAGTGATTAAGACCATTAAATCTATCTCTACAGCATCTACTACAGAATAAAGAATTAAGTATTCCAAATGGTGAGTGCTGGTTATCTAAGTAGCCAGGTAGTGACTGTATAGCTATGAGTTGCATGGTAGGTAGATCACTTGGTCAACTTCAGAGTACTTCTTAAGATCAGCTAGGAACAACTCAATATCTTTTTTACAGATAATCACCTTAGCTTCTCCTACAGGGATATGAAAGTAAGGTGTGATATTGAACATCTCTATAAGACTCTTCTCTAGAGCATCTACATCTATCCTATTATCTTCATCCAGAATACCAGCTAGCATCATCCTAGAAGCATTCTGATTAAACATAGGCATAAGAGAAGTAGCTAGCATTACTAGATCAGCACTAGGATTGCCTAGTTTCCTAGATAGATGTTTTCCTACTATCTTAAGGAAATCAAACTTATTAATCTTCATTATTAGAACCAGTGTTAAGAATACTCAGATTATAGTTAGTACACTGGCTC
>CAYNMA010000266.1:0-1575 GCA_964398075.1 uncultured Bacteroides sp.
CCCCTTTCCTTCATTTCCTTAATTTCTCTCGAGCGCAGCGAGTAGGAGATATAGAAATAATATAGGAGATAGAGAGAACAATGTGGGACACCTGCAAAGTAGGAGATAGAGAGAACAATGTAGGAAATAGAGAGAATAGGTTCTCTTCATTTCTCTTGCACGCAGTGCAAGCAGTTCTTTTCATTTCTCTGCCGCTTGCGGCAAGGAAAAAAAGCAAAACCACGCAGTAACAAGGAAAAAGAAAGTAAGGAAAGAAACCGTAGTAGCAAGGAGAAATCAACAGCTTGGTGATTTTCTGTAATTTTCAAAGGAACATAAGCGCCCCCTTTCCTTCATTTCCTTAATTTCTCTCGAGCGCAGCGAGTAGGAGATATAGAGAATAGGTTCTCTTCATTTCTCTTGCACACAGTGCAAAGGAGCTAAAAAAAACAGTGCAAAGGAACCCCCAAACACGCAGTGACAAGAAAAGAAGATAACTCTAGGAGAAAGTGAAAAGCACTATTGCGTAGTTCACAAAAAAGACATACCTTTGCGGCATATAAAAACACGGATATGAGTGCCAATGATTACAAAAGGAATGCGTTGAGATGGCTTGCTACACAATCCGAACGAACCATTAACTATCAATGGGAAATAGCACACCACAACCAGATGCACAAGGACTACGAGAAGTCCTTGTAGGTTTGTCACGCAGCGAACAGCATCAAACAGCAATACAATGGGCTAAAGAGAACCATTGTGTGATTGATATGTTTGGAACTTTCGCACGAGACCATCATCTAATGCTTTTTCAAAGTGGTAATGAGTGCGAAAATTGGATAGACCCAACCACGAATACGGTGTACAAGATGAATATGCTGGTTCATGTAGGTGAGAACATTCTTAAACTGCTTGATCGTATAGACCTATATAACGACTTATTCCCTGAATTGGCATTACACTTAGTTGGTTTCTATGTAATGGGAGTTAGTAACGCTTATCCCGTATTTGCGCAGCCTTTTGTGGATGGTGTTCGATTTGCTACTAATCAAGAGATTTCTAATTACATGCAATCAAGAGGTTTTATCTCGGAAGAAACTGATGGAGTTTTCTCTAATGGAGAAATACGTTTGCGTGATATCAAGTCAAAGAATGTTCTCGCAACAGAAGATGGACAATCCATTTTTGTTGTAGACGCTGATGTAGAAAGAATCTAAGTAGCAGCAAGCCGAATTTCTCTTCATTTCCCCTGCACGCAGTGCAAGCAGTTCTCTTCATTTCTCTGCCGCTTGCGGCAAGGAAAAACGCAGTAACAAGGAAAAGAAAGCAAAACCACGCAGTAACAAGGAAAAAGAAAGTAAGGAAAGAAACCGTAGTAGCAAGGAGAAATCAACAGCTTGGTGATTTTCTGTAATTTTCAAAGGAGCCTAAGAAACCTTTTCTTTCATTTTCTTCAATTTTTCTTGCACGAAGTGCAAAGGATCTAAAAAAGCACGCCGAAGTTCTCTTCATTTCTCTTGCACGCAGTGCAAGCAGTTCTCTTCATTTCTCTGCCGCTTGCGGCAAGGAAAAAAAGCAAAACCACGCAGTAGCAAG
>CAYNMA010000267.1:0-1556 GCA_964398075.1 uncultured Bacteroides sp.
GTCGAGATAATCGATGACCCGTTGTTGCTCTTTGCTTCGCTTCTTTGTTTTCATAATTTCAAAAGATTTCCAATTGTTGCACTTTGTTTTTATTACCTATCAGTAGTTGCGAGAATATCGCAGCGAGTACATCTACCACGATGCTATTCCCCGCCAACTTGTAGCACTGTGACTTGCTTGTGACTGCCATTATCTTGGAACTGTCCTCGTCAGATACTCCCATAAGACGAAAACATTCTCTCGGTGTTAGTTTGCGCACACGGTAGCCGTCAGTTGCACCAGTTGCTCCGAAACTATCGTCTCTCTGCAAGTTTGCTCTGCTTGTGTTGTTATACTGCGCTTTGATAGTGCGAGCGCAGCCGTTTTGGTCATTGATTGGTTCTTCCATAATGAAATAGTTATTTGATATTACTGTTCTTGTTGTTATTGCAGGGTGTACCTGCTTGAAGTAGGTATTGTTGTACAAGTCTATTCCGTCTTGCCCCCCCACTTGTTCTCATTGAGAAACTTTATCAGTCGGTTGTTCATAATTTATTACTTTCGGTGCTTTGGTGTTAGCGTCCATACTTGCGAGTAGCGTGGGCGATATACCCTTTGCGTCATACACTTTCTTGTAGCAATCCAACTCTACGTCAAATACCCCCCCCTGCATTTTACCAGCGACGAGTATCTTTGTTTCAAGGTTACCGCCACCCCCTGCCGTTTGTGTTGGTGCGATTGCCGAGGTATCGAACACTCTACCGCTCTGTGCAAGTGTCTTATCCCACTTGCCACCTACTAACTGCGCTACTTCTTTTATCGTGTTATCAGTAGGGGCAAGCGCACTATTAGCCCGCAGAGCCGCTGCAACCTCACTGCCGTCTTTGGGTTTGAAAATAAACCCCGTGCCTTTCGCTTCATGCCGTGCGTTATGCTCTGCAAAGCCTTTGAGGCACCGTTCAGAGAGATAGAACTCGTCAGGTACATTTTCCTCCAACACATCTCGCAGGCACTTTGTAAGTTTGATTTTGTCGGGGAAGTAGTACGCTTGCGTGCAGTCACGAATGGATACCATGAACACACGCTCACGATTTTGTGGCACTCCGTAATCTTTGGCGTTGAGTACCTGCGTGAAATTGGTGTAACCCATACGATTGAGTAGTAACTGCCATTGATTGAATAGGCGTATGAACTTATCCGACACAAGAGCCGCCACATTTTCGAACACTGTGTATTTTGGTCGTTTTGCTGCAATTGCTCGCTCACACTCCCACAAGAGAGACGACCTCGTGCCACTACCTTTCTCGCCACCTCGCTGCAAGCCTGCCACTGAGAAATCTTGACAGGGCGATGAGTAAGTGAATAGGTCAAAGTCAGGTACTTGTGACCAGTCAATCTTTGAGATGTCACCATAATTGCGGTCGGCATATTGTGGGTAGACGGCATTGTGTGCATTGATAGCATACTTGTCTATCTCTGACCACCCTACGAGTTCGTAGTCTATGCCGATACGGTCGAGTGCCATACACTGACTATCGTAGCCGCTAAATGCCGTGAATACTCGTAACTTATCCATT
>CAYNMA010000268.1:0-1530 GCA_964398075.1 uncultured Bacteroides sp.
GCACTCTTAATGTTGTAAATACGACCAACGACACTGTAACAAAATATGGTGCGACCAAGATAACAGTAAATGACAATGAAATTAGTTTTCCAAGTGAAGCAGGAACTCTTGCCTTAACGAGTCAAATCGACTCTGGCATACCACTTATTGTAGGAACTGATGAGAACCCTTTTAAATTTTATGACTTAGAAAACGACAAATACTACTATGTCCAAGGCAAATTTAAAACTCAAGATGCATATGGAAACACAAAACTTTTAAATATCGAGGATAAAACTCTTATTAAATGGACTTATGATTATAATGGTGGGTGGGCTTCGCTCTTTAAAAATGGCTATTCTCTTGTTGTCTATGATTGTCGTGCACAATTTTATTTGGAGCCTTATGATGCAGTCGATTTTTCTCTTTCCCCTTGTGCTGGAGCATTATCTAAAATATACTTCTCGGGGACTGGCACAGCAGGTGATATAATATATAGGGCATCTACAATTTATGGCGGACAAAACGACTTTCTTGGCGAAACTCCTTATAGATATTATAAAGACATAAGATGGTTTTATGTTTTCCCAGAGAGAATTTGGGTAAGTGACGCTAAAGCACTTAAATATTATCTTTCACCAAATTATGAAAGTGGCGTCTACTTCCTTATTTACAGCGGATATATTAGAGTCCAATCCGATAAGTATTGGGAAATACCCAATTTATACCTTCATACATATACACAAAATAGTAAAAAGGTCATAGAGTTCTTCGACGTTAAGTTCAAAGAAACTTATGACGAGTCGAATTATGAATGCCCATTAGAATATTGTCTCGGCTCAAGTGTGAGATACATTATGGATGATAGTGGATATATCACCCTAGCTACTGCTGATGATGGCATAGGAGCGATAGGGACTGCCTCAATAACAAGCATCAATGGTAAGACGGCTGGAGACGGCTATGATTTCTGGGCTAATGCAAATAGCTTCTATGCTCCAACGACATCTGGCACAGCGGGTCAAGTCTTACAGTCTAATGGAGAAGGAGTTGCTCCTACTTGGACAGATATGACAAGCGGCGGTAGCAGCTCTGGTCTAGATGCGAACAAGAACTATTACACCGCAGGAGCAATAGCGACTTCGAGTGACAAATATAGTATTGTTAGTGGCGAAGGAGCAGAGTCTAATGGAACTGGTAACATCGTAGTCGGCACAAAGGCAGAAGGTCCGGGCGATGTAACCAATTCTGATGGGACAACGAGTTATGCTCAGTCAGTCATTATTGGTAACTATGCAAGTGCTAATACACAGGCAGTTAGTTCAGTCGTAGCAGGGACCAACGGTAGAGCAGAAGCGGAAGGTGCGATACAACTTGGCACTGGAACGAACACAGTTAAGAACTCGCTTCAAGTTCAAACTGACAACATCTACAAAGTTGATACTCACACATTGACAGTTGATAATGCACAAGTTAATGGCAATGATGTCTATGGTGTAATTAAAGGCGAAGGTGCTCCAACAACTGCGACTGCTGGTAAAATAGGACAAG
>CAYNMA010000269.1:0-1518 GCA_964398075.1 uncultured Bacteroides sp.
CAATAGTCCGTTAAAAATATGACCAACCTTCAATCCCCTATACGGCTCCTTTAAGCCCGTATAACAAGAGTTCTTTGAAATAGTGTTCTTTTTGCGACTGATTTATCAGCCTGTTCGGCAAATTCCCGAACAGCGATAAAAATCGTTCAATCAGCATCGCATTGTGCATTAGCAACTTAACGTCAGCAATGGATAAACTGGCATTTTGCTGTCTGCAGTATGCTCGTGCGACATTAATCGCTGAAAACGATAGGTTGAATGCAAAATTCAGTGCTTTAGTATCTCTCGCTTGGCAGTGACAAAGCCCCATATACTGCTTGGCATCTCGGAATAGGAACTCAATTTGAAAGCGTGAACGGTAGATGTCAATCACATCTTTGGCAGACAAAGAGCAATCTGTCGAGAAGAAAATCTTTCGTGTCTTTGATTTCTTATTTGGGTCATCGAAGTCAACAATGACTACCTTAACCGTCCGTTCGAGACTTTTGGCATTAACAACCGCTGATTGCACAACAACTTTTTGCGCTTCATCCCACTGCAGTGTCTCTTTCGCAAATACATCTGCACGTAAGGCGTTCAAATCAACAGGACCATCATACATTTTTGGACGTCCTCTTTCCCCTGTTTTAGGAGCGGTTGAGAGATAACGCAGTGCTACATCTGCTCGGAAACAACTAACTAGTTCAAAATCTAGTTCGTCCAACCCTTTAACAAAGGTGGACTTTGAGAAGTATGCGTCTGCAACTACGATGTTACTCACTTCATGCAATACCTTTTTATTGTCATACAAAGCTCGTAAATAGTGAGTTATTAAGGATTCCTTCTCGATGTGTTTTATGCATTTAGGTCGTCGTCCTAGACGGGTCGAATTTGGGAGAGTTTGTACAGCAGTTATAGCAGTAACATTGTGAGTGCTTGTATCCACTGCCGCAATACCAAGTATCTCTAGTCCAAACAGTGCTTTTTGAGCGCACCCAGACCAAAAGTAACCAAGTCCTGGTGTGTGCTTTCCGCTTTTGGAAATATAGCTTTGGTCGATGGCAATCACACGATGTCCTTGCGGTTGTTCTGGAAGGAAGTTTAGATTGAACTTCGCCCAATTGAAAGTTTTCCGGAAGTTTTGTCGGAAACGTTGCTCGCAGGACTTGGTATAACGAGATAATTGGAGAAAGTTTATTCTCCCTGTGATGGTTAAGACACCGGTCATCGTTTCTTGGAAAAAGGAAGAGAATGACGCATTGACTTTTTGTGTGCTGCGAATGGCAGCTTTAACAAGATTTCTAACTTGTTCGAGTGGCTGGTTTTGTAAAATGTTATTCATCCACAAAATTACTAATAATCAGCCATTTGAGCAAGTTTTTAAGAGAAAAAATCACATAAAAGAACACTTTTTTGAAGCCCCTTTGAGAGAGGTATTGGGTGTCCGTCATAGAACCGACGAACCGATTGAGAAATATAGTTTAGCAGCACTTAACTGCAACAAAATAAATGAGTTAGTAAAAAAATAACGAAGTATTG
>CAYNMA010000270.1:0-1514 GCA_964398075.1 uncultured Bacteroides sp.
ATGGAGATGTAGAGCGTTTAAAAAAGATTCTATTTGAAAGAGGCGACTCAGTTTCGATAGAAGATTATTTAAAGCAAATTGTATATGCTTATCGTTCTAAAGTCGAGCAAAAGGCGGAGAGCGTTCCACAAAGGGCACACAAGAAAGACTACACTAAGGAAGAAAAAAGAATCCTAAGACAATTACAGGGCGTTTGGGATTGGATGCTACAAGAGATTTTTGATAAACTTCCAAATGAGACAAAAGAAAATATAAAGTCTCAATTAGGAACTGATGATATTCAAGGCTTTGGATGGTCTAAAGAACTAAAAGGCTTTACTAATGGTTATCAAGTAATTTACATAAAATCAAACTCTGATGGAATTTATAGGGAAAATACAATGACTGTTTCTTATTTAAAAGATATAAAACTTGAAAAAGGCGAAGTGGGCGTTTAATGGGAAATCACATTATTGATGTAAGAAGAAAAAAAGCTTTAAAGGACAATTTGCATTGGAATTGTGAAAAAGTTGATTCTTACAATAAAGTTTGGAACTTTTGTATAAGTGCCAGGGGCACAGCGAAGTCAACTAAAATCGCTTGGAAGGTTTGGAAAAATTGGACCCATAAACATTGTAGAACTTTAATATTGAGAAGAAGACCAGTTGACATTACTCCGGGTTATATTAATTCAATCACACTTATGATTAATAAGTTTCTTCCAGTTCATAAAAGGATCCAACTTTACTTTAATAAAGGAGACTTATCTCAAGGCCAAGCCGACCTTTTCTTAGATAAAAAGCACAGGATCCTTTTTGCAAGAATACAAGCTTTAAGTATTCCTTCTGAAAGAAGTAAATCAAATCTAATACCTGATGTATCATTAATTTGGTTTGATGAATTTATTCCAAATAAAACAAATCAATATCTTTCTGATGAAGTAACAAATTTCTTGGATGTATACGGAACATATTCTCGTGAATCTCGTTTAACAACTAAATGTTGGTTCACGGGAAACCCATATACAATTTATAATCCATTTTTAGTTTATCATAATATTGACCTTGCCAAAGTTGTAGCAGGAGCATTTCTTGTCGGGAAAGATTATGTTTTAGATTTTCCTATTATATCAGAAGAATTAAAGGAACTAATCTTAAAACAAAATCCAACATACAAGGAAGATGATGAATATACTCAATACGCTTTGCACGGCATTGCGATGCACGACACTAAATATAAAATAGGTAAAAAGCCTTTTAATTATAAATTGATTTATGTATTTAGAGTCGGAGGCAATTATCTTTCTTGTTGGAAAACTCAAGACTATAATGTTATGAAAGAAAAATGGTTTATTGAAGATTCTAAGAAAAAGCCAAACACAAACAAAATGATATATGCAATTGATTTTGACAATTTGGTTCAACATACAAATTTGCTTACAAGAGAAATTAGGCAAGTAATGTACATGCTCAAAGAGGCGATCGCCAGAAGACAAGTTTCATATTCTTCTGTAACTAGTGCAGTTTTAATTGAAA
>CAYNMA010000271.1:0-1499 GCA_964398075.1 uncultured Bacteroides sp.
CCTTTTTCGCCTTTACTTGTGACAGGCAGTTTATTGCCGGCGGTGTCAAGTAGCCACTCACCATTGAGGGTCCAATAATAGATGCTATCGGCGTCTTGTTTTACACTGATAACAGGTGTTGCACCATCTGCCCCGTTGGTGCCATTGGTGCCGTCTTTACCGTTTTGACCATCTTGGCCGTCTGCACCGTCTTTGCCGTTCGTGCCATTGTAGATTGTAATTGGGTCGCTATTCTTGAAGGTGATGGTGTAGCCAATGACGGTTGAGCCACTGCGTATCTCGGTGATGTTAGTAATGACATCGCCCGACCCTTGTGCTTCGATGAGGGTTTGGATAGACTCGATGTTCGTGTTCATCTGCTCACAGATAGTCTCGAGCGTGGTGATACGACCATCCATATCATCAATCACATTCCATAGAGCATCTTTGTCGTTGCATGCGGTGAGTCCTAATAGCAGGACTAAGAATAGATATTGTATGCGTTTCATAATCGTTTTGTTTTATGCGTTAGAAGTTGAGTGCAAGTCCTGCACCGTTGCCTGTGTAGTTAACATTGAGTGTCATCTTGTGTCCGAAGACATACATCGGTACGCCGACGATAGTGAGTGCGCCACCCATAGGAGTGAGGATATATCCTGCCACCTCAGCGGCATGGGTCTTAGCCGTGAAGGCTTTTGCCTGCTGCTCGTACTCTGTAAGCGATAGATACTTGAGCGATGGGTCTGCGTTGGCACGGTCGAGGCTGGTGGTGCAACCTGCTAATGGGTTCGGTACGAAGTTGGCGTACATCAAGCACACCATACCTGCTGCGAGACATGGTACACCTACCGACATGGAGATGATACCCGTTGTCTCGAGGGATTGACTGATGGATTGATTGGGGTCACCTGCACGGTTCGATGGTGAGGTCTCCACACGCTGAGCAAAGAGGCTGCAAGAGAAGCCTGCCAGCAAAAGAAGAATGAGAGTCTTTTTCATATTACATTTATTTTATGATTAATATCGAGAAAATGTATGTACACAAAAACGACCGACAAAGGACCATACATAGTCCCTTATCGGTTCATAAGGTGCAATAAAATAGTTGTTGGTATAAGCGCTTTGAGACCCTCTATTGCCCGCAAAGCGGCTGTTTCTAGAGAGAGAGAGAGAGAGAGAGAGAGAGAGAGAGCTTGCGTCTCTATGAATCGGGCTATTGATGCTATGGAATATATGTTTTGTGGCATACTATTAGTTGATTTATGACAGTTCTCTCAAACAATGCGGCAAAGGTATATCTTATTTTTTGATTGTGCAAGAGGTTAGTGGAGTAAAATTATATCCTGTTCGTTTCGCTCTCGAGAAATGAAAGAAAAGAAAGGAATAAGGAGAGGTGATGCTGTTATAAACGGACACCCGATAAGAATTGACACCGATTGACATACAATATTGATTATTAAGGCGGTTGGTTTTGAGAGACGGTCTTATATATCCCGCGGGCGAGGCGCCCGCGTCCCCAA
>CAYNMA010000272.1:0-1488 GCA_964398075.1 uncultured Bacteroides sp.
TGTCCCTCAGTGGGGACATTCTCTGTAGGCGCATACCGCGTAGGCATCGTCATCACAGACTTCGGAACGCTACGCACGGCTGTGTCCGTAACACTACTATAGCAAGTCCCTGCAACACCACCAACAGCAGACCCAGCGACACCACCCTCAGCAGTTCCTTTCAACGAAGTGAGTTCATCCTGATTAGGAATCCACCCTTGATTGAGTGCCGAGTTAATTTCAGCAACAAGAGCATGCGCATACTCATAGAACTCCGACATCAAACGGTAACGCCGTTTAATAAGGTTCAAACGCACCCGATACCGCACCAACTTAGCACCATTACTAACACCATTACCAGCCCCCTCACGAGAATTATTACAAGAACCAGCATAATACTCGATATGCCAACCCAGCGATTGACTCGGACTAAATTTGAGAACAGCAGGGTAAAACTGCACGCACGACTGCACTCCCACCGACTGCGTCACTGTGCCACCACGATAAGATTGCTTTTGCAACGATTGCCCACCTGTAGGTTGGGACTCTGTGCCACCACATTGAAGTGGTTGAGAAGAAATTTTTAATACTGACATTTTTTTTAAGTCTTTGCGCCTTAAAAAAACTGACAGCGTTGAAGAATATCGGTGTCCAAATTTCCCTAACTTGACCGCTTTACCGCCCTAACCTTACATCTTTTTTGTTCCAACTGAGGTCGATTTGGTTCGAATCCGTGGTCGGATTTTGGTCAGATTTTGGTCAGATTTTGGTCAATTTCTGGTCTAATTTTGCTCCACCATAAAATAAATTGCTTCAACTCTGTATAGAGATTGAAGCATTTCACTGAATTAAAAATCGGTAACAGCCTAATTATAAAGCATTTATAAGACTGTTCTAGATCGCTTTGCGGAAAGTGAGGGATTCGAACCCCCGGTACGACGTAATGCGTACACCGCATTTCGAGTGCGGCTCTTTCGACCACTCAGACAACTTTCCAATACTTGCTTCCTTTATCGGTTACTTGTTTCCTTTATCGGTTACTTATCTCCTTTACCGGTTACTTATTTGCCTTCTCGGAAATCGGGTGCAAAAGTACGGCTTTTTTCTTTTCTGCACAAACAAAAAACGAATATTCTCATTAGAAATAATTCAAACAGGTGTTTTACAGACGATTATACAGAGTATTAGTGGCAGAACATGAGTCCAAAGTAAAGGCGGGGACCGAAGGGGGTTTGGAGCTGGGACTGGTTAGGGGTTTGGAGTTGGGACTGGTTAGGAGCTTGGAGTTGGGACTGGTTAGGGGCTTGGAGTTGGGACTGGTTAGGGGTTGGGAGGGATGATTGTTTAGTATGGTAGATGGGGAGGAGGCAGTCGAGTTTGAGGGAGAGGTGGATGGCGTGGGTGAGGACGATATCGAAGCCAACAAAGGGGCAGACATAGAAATAGGTTTGCTTAACCCGTTGGCGGAATTAAATGAGAGCATATTTGATTCTTCCGATGGGTTTGTTG
>CAYNMA010000273.1:0-1481 GCA_964398075.1 uncultured Bacteroides sp.
TATTTGATTTTTAAAATATAATCATCAAAACTATCATCTAAAGCATTTACAATCTTAATTATTATATCTAATAATCCATCTTTTTCCCAAATAGTTTGACACTGATCATTAAAGATTTCTCTTAGCGTTTCATCTTTTTTTATAATATTAAGACATTTAGCTAATTGATTTTCATCTACAGTATAAGTTAAAACACAAGATAAAGGAATAATATAAGGTAAAATATCTTTAGATAATTTTTCTTTTTCCTTTTCTTCTTCTTTTAATCTCTCAAATTCTTCTTTGTTAACAATAACTTTTTTACTTTTTTCAGCTAATTCTTGTTTTTCTAAACCTTCAGCTTCAGAAATACTAACTTCATATTTATTTTTTAACAATTTGTCAATATTTTTAATTCTGCTACCATCAATATCTTTAAAAATCTTTAAAAGTTCCATATTAATATTCAGATCAATGTTTTCATATTTATCCTGAATCATATCCTTAAAGATTTTCAGTTGATTGATTGGATTATTATTCCAAAACTTCATAATATTGTTTAAAGATTGTTGCATACTGTAATTATGACTTTGAAGTTGATCAGAATCAAACCAGAGTAAATCATTTTCCATAATATACTGAATTTTCTTATCAAAACTTTTAATATGCTCAACTTTACTATGATTAATACATAAACTTAAAATTCTGTTAATATTAAAATCAACTATTATACCAACTTTTTTATTTTCACAATTACTTAAACATCTAAATGCAGATTGCATATATTTCTCATAGCTAGCACTATCATTTAAGAACATAACAACATCACATTCTTTTATTGTTATTCCACGCTGTAACATTCCACCTAATAAAACAATTATGCCATAATAATTATTATCTTTTTCAACTATTTTTTTAGTACTTTCTAAGATTTTAGCATAATTTGAATTACTTTTAGAGTTAATAATAATAACTTTAAAATGTTTATAATAGTCATTTTGTTCTAATTTTTCTTTTAAATTTTTAGAAATTAAGTCAACATTATTAACTGGAAGAAACCAAAGTTGAAAAGTTTTTTTAAGTTTATCATTAAACTGATTTTTAATATTTTGAATTCTTTTATTTATGGATTCAACTTTAGCAAATTTAGCTGTTCCAGATAAATAATATTCTATAAAATCTTCAACCATTTCTGGATTAGTAAATTCTTTATTAGAAATATTAAAAAGTGCATTAAATGATACACCTCCACCATTTTCTAGTTTAGCTTTTTGAAGTTTTTGGTAATAATTTTTCTCAAATCTTGGAGTAATAAATACTCTAGCTGGTGTATTTTTTCTAACTTTTACTAAATCTTCATAATCAAAACGAATTATATTAGGATTTTCAACATTTGCTAATGTTTTAAAGTATGTAGCAGTTAAGTAAATATTATATTTAGTTTCATAATTCTGAATAATTGATTTAGCTAAATCTGCAGTACTATAATAATCTGCTTCATC
>CAYNMA010000274.1:0-1453 GCA_964398075.1 uncultured Bacteroides sp.
TCTCGCTGATAAATATCCCGATATTTCACCTTATGCGTATTGCGGTTGGAATCCGGTGAATAATATCGATATAGATGGTAGAGATTGGTATGAAGATAAAGATGGTTCGATTAAATGGACTACATGTGGGTCGCAAATTGAAATGGCCAAAAATGGTATAAATGGACAATACTTAGATAAGGTATATGTTTCTTTTGATGGGTATTTAGATGAACAATTAGGAGTAGGCAACAATCTATTTACGGAAGGTGCTAAACTAGCTACTGCTACTGTATATGGCTTAACTCCTACAAGTATAGAGTCATACCCAGCATTTACAATGAGTTCCGATTTTAATACCTATGGAGCAATTGCCGATGGCATTTATGTGGTATATAATAAAAATAACAGAATTGGTCCACTCAATTCTACATTTCTTGTTGAAAATGGCTCTCCCATTAATTGCGTAAATGATATTAATCCAAGTAAAATAAATCCATATAGTTCAACACAAAAAAATAATATTTGGATTCATCGTTCCAATAATAATGGAGATATGTTACCTTTTGGAAACGATGGTAAATATCATCCTCTTTCTACAGGTTGCTTAATTATAGCGCCTACTAGAATTAGAAATGGACAAATAATTCAAAATGGGTGGAATCAATTTGTAAATCAAATTGGGAATATAAATTCTTTTACTATTCGTCTTAGGAGAAAATGAAAAAAGTATTCGTTTCGTTATTTTTATTTTTTGTAATAAGATTTACCTATGTGTATTCTCAGTCATGTTTTTTGTTGGGCGACACTATCAAACTATACGAATCATATAGTGCATGTGAAAATTCAACTGTTATATTTGGAGGAGATCGAGAAGATGGTTTGCGAGTCAAAATATTTGGTGAAGATAATATCTTTTTTAGTTTCTATATAGAATGCAAGATCTTAAAGATAAAAAAACAAAGAGCTTTTATAGAATTAATTCCGATTGGTGCGTATCCAGATAACCTGTCAAAAATTGATAGATGTTGGGTAGGAATAGAGCATTTGGGGATATGTTACAAATACAAGAAAGTAGATGGTAAAAACTTAGATAATTTTAACACAATCTTATATAAAAGACCAAACGAAAAATCTAAGATTATACAATTAGATTTTGAGCCATCGCTATTTCTAGCAAATGTAATACGAATAAAACGGACATGGTTAAAAGTGGTAGTCAATGTAAATGGGAACGATGCAACTGGTTGGCTGTCCCCAGAAAATCAATGTGTGGAGGTCTTAAACAGATGTATGGGGGATTAAAATAATGAATAAATATCCTTTGTAGTCTACGTAAGTTCACATTAAAGATACAATAGTTGTAACATGGAGCGACAAAAAACTGATGTATATGAACCAATAAACACCCTACAAGATATGCACTATCAATATGACCCCGTCGGGAATATAGTGAGCATTGAACAATTAGCGC
>CAYNMA010000275.1:0-1430 GCA_964398075.1 uncultured Bacteroides sp.
CTAACCAAAGAGACGGCTTACTCGGTAGAGGAAAAACTTCGTATCGTTAATTCCACGCAGCAAAGCTCTGAAGTTTTTTATTTTGGCATTAAAGGACTCAGCATAAGCATTCGTTTGGCGGTTAACAAAGTAATTTAACACCTCATCCTCTCGTGCTTGAATGGTTTGTACAGTCGCCACAAACTCATCGATATTAGCTGCTAATGCTTCTTTGCACCATTCCCGAAGAGCAGTCCTAGCAGCCTCTTTCGTGTGTTTCTTGTTTTTGAATATATTCCGTATCTTCATTACAAGCTCGTAAGCCGTTTCCATCACAGGATATTGCTCAAACAACAACTTTGCCCTTTCTTTTTGCCGATTACTCCACTCATTGCGTGTATAGTTGAGGAGATATCTACTTCTAGTTAGTAGGTCTATAGCTGTCTCGCCATTGGCAAGCTTAGGTGGAATGTATGCAGCATTTTTCCTTCTCGGAGGTCTGCCTCGTTGGTCTTTTTTAGTTGTTTTGCGTCTACTTGCATTCTTTTCACATCGATTCTTCCATGCTTTGCGTGCCTTTGCATCTTGGGCAGTTGCTTTCCTCTTTAAACGTACTCTAATATCCTGCAAATCATTGGTACATAGCTGCATAAGATGGAATAGATCAATGGTAATAGTAGCATTCGGGAAACATTTTTGAGCAATGTTGTGCATGCTCTCGGAGAAGTCCATCGTTATTTCTTTAACCTTATCCCGTTGCTCCTGCGTTGAGTGGCAAAGAATGTATTCAGTAATCTCTGTGGCATTAGTTCCTTTGACCATAACGGCTATTGTGCCTTTCTTGGCGTGTGCGCTTTTGTTGGTTATAAAAGTGCGCAAATCGTCTTTAGAGAGAGCGGTCTCGTCTATTGCCATGTTCTCTGTGAAATTGTTGGGGTGTATTATCCAATCCTCAGCATGCTCACCCTCCTGACCAGGCTTTACCCATTTTGGGAAGTCGCTTAGTTGCTCTCGAAATGCTCTCTCGAAATTATCGCCATTGATATGGTATGGTCTTTCGAGTGAACGGGCTGTGACAGGGGTACTATCCAAGTACTCCTTTTAAAAAAGCCGCAAACTCAGTGGTTATGCGGGTGCCTTTTGCGACAAGGTTTCGGTCATTGGAATAGCTCTTTCCATCAGCGTCTATCCAACGTCTTCTGCGGACGACAAGTACCACTTTGTGGTCTCTGATAGGGAAATCTGTAATCGTTGAGGGTTCGTAGAAACCATTCGGGAATAGCCCTACACCTGCCTTAGGTGGGTTGTCATACTCGTCCAGGTAGATATACATCACCGGCTCCGACTTTTCATTTTTTACTTCTGTTTTCTTTACTTCGAAAAAGCTATAGATCTCTTGTGGCAAGATATAGCTGACTAGTTCTTGATACGGATTCATAATCGCTAAATTT
>CAYNMA010000276.1:0-1429 GCA_964398075.1 uncultured Bacteroides sp.
CTATTCCAAGAATCTTGCCATATTCTTGGAATATAATCCAAAAATATGGCAATAAATTTGGAATAACCATTATTTCGCTCTATCTTTGCAGCCGTAAAAAAGAGCAACTATGATTCAACGTACACTACAATCAGTCATTACCAACTACCTCCATCGGGGTAAGGCTATCCTATTGGTAGGAGCACGACAAGTAGGAAAGTCTACTCTTTTTCATCAACTGACCGACAACTTCAAAACACCCGTCCTGTGGCTCAATTGTGACCAAACGAGTGTACGCGATTCTCTTACCAACCCGTCTCTTGCTGACCTCAAGATGCTTATTGCCGACAATAAAACAGTGGTAATAGACGAAGCACAACGGGTAACCAATATCGGCATAACGCTCAAACTTATCACAGACAATATACCCAATATACAGTTACTCGTCACAGGTTCATCTGCTTTAGGATTGCACGATAAGATCAACGAACCGCTTACGGGACGAAAGATAGAATATAAACTATTCCCTATCTCAACGGAGGAAATCTATCGTGCAGAAGGATTGATAGCAACACGTGAGAAACTTCCATTTCGACTCATCTATGGAAGTTACCCTGACGTACTATATGGAACGCTCCCTCCAGAAAAAACACTGAGTGAATTAACCGAAAGTTATCTTTACAAAGATGTACTTGAACTTGAAGGATTGCGCAAATCTATTATCCTACAGAAATTGCTCACTGCACTAGCCTTGCAAGTGGGAAGTGAAGTGAGCTACAATGAACTCAGCAAGACTATTGGTATCGACAACAAAACGGTCGAGAAATATATCGATATCCTTGAGAAGTGTTTCATAGTATTTCGCCTAAACAGTTATAGCCGCAACCTGCGTTCCGAGCTAACCAAAGGAAAGAAAGTATACTTCTACGATCTAGGTATCCGCAATGCTATCTTAGGCAATTTCTCATCACTTGACATGCGGCAAGATATCGGTGCATTGTGGGAGAACTTCTTCATTGTGGAACGGATGAAATACAACCACTATGCCGACCATGTCGTGAATACTTATTTTTGGCGCACAACCGATAAACAAGAGATTGATTATATTGAAGAATCCAATGGAGAGCTACACCTCTTTGAGATGAAGTGGAACACAAAAAAGCAAAACACCAAGTTCCCCAATCAGTTTCTCTGTACCTATCATCCCACACAGACCAATGTGGTTACCCCAGAAAACTATTTGCCGTTTCTCATTCATGCTTAATCTTTAAATCAGTAAAATGGAATCCCAAAACATAGAATATAAGCAACCGTGGCAAGCTCAATGGAGTGGTATTCAACGTATCCTCACAGCTTGCCAAACAGATAATCTACAGACTCCTATTGTCGAAGAGAATACAGGAGGACTACAAATAACAATATTCACTACCCCCCAGAATACCCCCCAGAA
>CAYNMA010000277.1:0-1429 GCA_964398075.1 uncultured Bacteroides sp.
ATGAAAAGGAAGATAGTACCTATGATGCATATTGTACAGATTATAAACTTCAAGCAATTCAAGCATGGTATCTTGCTGATATTGCTGACAGCTTAGACCAAATATGGCGAAAAGTCTAATAAATTCAACCCTTCAAAGAAAATTTTCAGAGAAGGGTTGCAATTTAATTTTAGTTGTGGTACTAGGCTTATGTCTCTTTGATGGTACGAAGAGACCGCCTTACTGTAAAACTCCTATTTTAGTATATCAGCTAAGTAGGTTGCTTTCAGAAGCACTGGTGCAAGGTCATAAGTGAATAGCTTATGGGGGCAAAAACATCCGTAATGGAAAATCCAGCCTATCTGAGAGTGTAAAGGGATAGTGACTCCTATTGAACTGTAGCGAACTGGTAAAGCTACTAAAGAGTCTTTAAGTTGTGCCACTTACTTAAAGATTCCAGTGTTCCTGGCATGAAATCCTGCAAGTTTCCTGTAATAAGGTTAGTAAGGGAGTGGGCAAGACTGACGAATTTTGGAAGTTATTGATAATATCTTTTATAAGGGGATATACTTCCAAAAAGGCATTTCTTAATTTCTATTAGACCATTTAGCTTACTCTTAGTAGACTTTAATACTAATAGAATTTAATAATTGTTCTAGTCAGCCCTTGCTTGCTCTTAGTACCACTATATCCAAATTTTGATATTTGTCAATACAATTAATTACTATAGGAGGTTTTATAATGGGGAAGAAACCATTATATAATATAATAGTGGAAGGGTGGATAGAGGATACACCAAAGCATGTTTCTGAAAAAGGTAGATGGTGCTATATAATTACAGACAGTGATTATAATGTTATTTCTAAAGGAAATAACAAGAATGCACCTAACTCAGCAACAACAACACAAAGAATGACATTTATAGCTTTATTAGAAGCATTAAAAGCTTTGAATAAAGAAGATGTTAGGATACATGTGTATACGAATTCGATACATTTGATGGCAGTAATTTATCATAAAGCTAAAAGGCTAGATAAAGTGATGTCAGCAATGATAAATGAGTATAATGATTTAGCAAAGACACTTTTTGTTAGAGGTTATTTAATAAAAAGAGCAGCTAAACCATTTCAGCAAGCATTCAAGTATTATTGGGAGGAAACTAAACCTAATGAGTAGATATATAGTTTATAATAACTTTGGTTATCCAATAGACTTATCTACACATGTATATGCAGGTAATTGGAAAGCCATAGGATATGAGAATTATCCTTTAACAGATGATGGTATCTTTAGCATACCACATATAAGAGGTAAACATGATGAACAAGAAAAAGACAGTTAATGTACAATGGTGTGATTTTTGGAATGGTAAGGCAATTACAGAAGTACCTAAAGAGTGCAAAAACAATGTTAAGAGTGGGTTCATATACCTGTTAAAGTTTAAGAATGG
>CAYNMA010000278.1:0-1427 GCA_964398075.1 uncultured Bacteroides sp.
TATTGGTGTCCGGTAAACTTCCGAATCCAACAAAAAAGCTCTCTTATCCTCAGTAAATAAAGGGATGTGCCTCCAAAAAATGAAAGACGAGCCCCCTTCTTAATCAAAGAGCCGTAATTGAGGGTCTTTTGGAGGCTTCGATTTCCTTTCCTCTATGTCCTTCAACCATTGTCCTTCTGGGTCTTCTAGAAAAGCATAGAGGTCAATATAATACATCAACATTTGGCGTATCATAGTCACCATATTGGAGAATGCCCATTTGTGTTTTACCCGTTTGTGTATCACTGACAGCAACAAGTTGGCTATCATCGTAACCCATATCTGTGATTCAATAGCATTGACACTATCTCCATAAAAGTACTTCAGTGGAAAGTTTTGCTTTAATTGCTTGAAAAGAGTCTCTATCTGCCATCTGTGGTCATAAATAGAGATTACCCATTCAGGTTTTGCTTCTAAGTCATTGGTTAGCAAACGGACAGATTCTGTTTTACCTGGCTTACAATACTCAATGATACGTGCCTCGTGCGTTATGTCTCCTTTCTTAAACTGCACCTTACTTACCTGGCACTCAATCCCATCTTCAGTCTTCATGGATACGCTTGATAAAACCTCATAGGTTAAGTTCTTCTTCATCTTGGTCACATAAGTAATTCCACGCTCTGTAAAACTTTGAAAGACAGCATAGTCGATATAAGCTCTATCAATGGCTAGGATTGAGCCTTCTGGTAATGTTAGGTACTTAAGCATGACTTGGTCATGGGTCGCTGCAGAAGTGAAACGGACCAAACAAGGCATATTCTCATCCGCCTTAATGACCGTATGTGCCTTGATTCCGCCTTTTTTCTTACCTGTCTTAGGGTTACGTCCTGCGCCTTTTAGAATGTCAGAAAATAGTGTTATCGTGGTAGAATCCAAGATATACAGGTGTTTGAGCCATTCTTCGTTTCGGCTGTCCGCTAAAACATCCTTGTACCGCTTGTATAGGCTTTGATAAATCTCGCCAAAGAATGCACTACTCCTGCGATTATTGGCTTCCGATAAGGTACTACGCCGTACTAAGTAATTGACACCTAGGTGCTGCAGTTTCGATGCCTCTGCCATTAGTCCAATAATGATTTCTCGCAAAGAATCGTACCGCATAAGGACAGCAAATAGCATGGCTACGAAGTGCGTGTAGCCGTCTAATTTCTTGACATATCTGTCATAGCCGTTACGTTTGCTTATTTCTTGGATTTTAGAACGATTTGCCAGATTGAGTATTTGGAGGTATTGTGGCTGTCCGGAAAAAGTTGTAATTTTGCTCATCGTTGTAAGTTTTTTGATTTGCAACACAAAATTACAACGGACGGCTGATTCTTGCAAGAGAACCAGCCGTTTTTTATACGTTTATGCGAGCCTCATTTTTTTGTTTACCGGACAGTAATAAT
>CAYNMA010000279.1:0-1422 GCA_964398075.1 uncultured Bacteroides sp.
TTATCTAAGGATGGCGCGTTTTGGGGCGTTGGAAGTGGTTGTTGTGTTATCGGAATTGCCGGTGTTGTCCGTATTGTCCGTGTTGTCCGTATTATCGGTGTTATCGGTAGAGTCGGTTGAGGTGTCTGCTACTTTGGTGAGTTTACCGGTATAGTAGATATGCGCTTGGAATTCCTTCGAGTTGAGGGCATTGACTTCGATGCTGCAGTTGCCGTTATCGTTCTTAATGGTAACCGTACCATCAACAAGTACATAGTATGGTGAAGTAAAGGTCAAAGTACCAGGGGTCTTAACACCAGCGAAGAAAGTGTTGTATACATTGTTCTCATCGGATTTGTATATACCCGCAGCGACTGTGCCAGCGGCAAAGTACGAGTTGATGTAGTATGTGCCTTCTGGAACGGCGGTTACAGAGTCGGTAGCACCGTTGAAGAATGCGATGAACTGCAAGTGTTTCTGGAGGTCTTGTATACCGATGTTAGCATACTTGCATTTGCCATATTGCCCTTCATAGTCGGCGATGGAATAGGTAGCGAGGGTGAGAGGCGAGGAGAAGTCGTACTCGACATTCTCTTTGGCATCGATAGAGTAACCTGTCTCGGTGAGTTTACCGGTGACGGTGATGGTGTACGACACCTTGTTGGAAGCCGTAGCCTTGAAGACTGCTTTGTAGGTGCTATCGCTTGGGTTGACGCATTCTACATCGAGTGAGCCATAGGCGAGTTCGACATTCTCGGTGAGGGTGCCTTCTTCGAGTGACTTAACGACGCCGATGCTGGTGTAAGGCAAGACGAGTTGGTCGAAAGAGTACGAACCTTCTACCTTATCGGTGGTATAGTAGGTGATGTAGAAGTAGAAGTCGCCGTCCTTAACCAAGTTACCATTGGTGATGGTAACCATGTGGTTCTTAGCGATATCGTCGATGAAGGATGCGCCAGAGACCTCAACTACTTCGGATTTTTCGGTTTCGATCTCTTGTCCGAAGTGTAGGATGTAGAGGGTATCCTTCGTAGTGTTATAATACTTAGCGGTGATCTCGATACGACCTTCCTCAGGGTAGTTCTTGACGGTAGCGGAGATAGAGTCGACGTCGTAAGAGCCGTAATCAGCAGCAGGATAGAGGAATCCCCAGACGGTGGACTCGCCTATTTTGCACTTAGCGGAGTAGGTGCCATCGGTGAACTCAGGCATCTTGAAGCAGAGGGTGACACTATACTTATCGTTGGTATCGGTCACGTTGATAGCGCCGTTGCTTTTGTAATACGAGGTGTTGTACTCAGGACTATCAAAAACGATTTCCTCGGTGTAGTTGACACCAGGTTCGTTTGTTGAGTTGTTGTTTTGTGGGTTGTTGCTGTTGCACCCAGTCAGGAGTAGCGCAAAGGCTGCTGCGAGGAATAATGATTGACGTTTCATTGTCTT
>CAYNMA010000280.1:0-1392 GCA_964398075.1 uncultured Bacteroides sp.
GATTGGAACAAATATTGCCAAATATTATCCAAATATGCCACGGATGGGCTCGAGATATTATCAAATATTCCTCCATTAAAGTCCATTAAAGACCATTAAAAAGATTATAGACTGCTGTGCGGACGGATTTTTCACAAAAACGATTAAATACTGTAGTTGAAATAGTTACAAGGGAAATGAGTACATGCGTCCTCGTGTGCGGAAATTTTAGGGACGCGCATCCTTGACAAATGGGCATTTGTGTATTATCTTTGCAACGGAATTGGAATTAAAAGAACTTGGTTCACTAAAGAGTTACATTATGGACACGTTACACGAATATATTGAGCGTTGTATTCTGCCTCGCTATGATGCTTTCGATGCAGGGCATCAGCGGGATCATGCGGAAAGTGTTATACGAGAGAGTCTTGTGCTTGCGAAGGCGCATCATGTAGACGAAGAGATGGCATACACTATTGCAGCCTACCACGATCTTGGGTTGGAGCAAGACAGAGCGTTGCACCACATTCATTCGGGCGAGATACTCATGGCCGACGAGACACTGCGGCAGTGGTTCACAGAGGAGCAGTTGGAGACGATGCGTGATGCGGTGGAGGACCATCGGGCCAGTAGCAAACAGCCTCCTCGCACGATCTATGGGGCTATTGTGGCAGAAGCCGACCGGCAGATAGACCCTAATACGATTCTTCGCCGTGCTTTGCAGTTTGGTTTGAAGCAGAACCCGACAGCAGATTTCGAGTGGCATTTTCAACGAGCATATCAGCATGTGATAGACAAGTATGCGGAAGGAGGCTATATGCACCTGTGGCTCAATAGCGAGCGTAACTTGCAGGGACTGGCAACATTACGAACAATCATCCATGATAAGGAGCAGATGCGGGGGATATGTCGAGGTATATGGGAGGAGATAACGACGTCACATCAAAAGCCGTAAACGGACGACTGTCGGCGTATTGGCTAAAATACGTGGTCAAAAAAGTCTAAAGGGATGTTCTAAAAATTGCTTTTGAGATGATTTGTGGAATTTTATTGAGTAGATGGTTGGCTTGAACGAAGGAGCAATGCGAGCATTGTGACTGAGTGAAAGTCAAGCAGATACAAATAAAAACCACAAAGCGCTCAAAAAGTGGAGAAACATCCCAATTAGTAACAAAATAACGAAACGTGGAATTTTTAGAACATCCCTAAAAAACTTAGGACAAAAACTATCATCAACAAGCGTACAACAATTATTGACAAGGGGATTGGAACAAATATTGCCAAATATTAGCCAAATATGCCACGGATGGGTTCGAGCTATTGCCAAAGAGTTCTCCATTAAAGTCCATTAAAAACCCTAAAAAAAGGATAGACCGCTGCGCTAAAAGACAACGGATCGCACTGCGCTAAAAG
>CAYNMA010000281.1:0-1383 GCA_964398075.1 uncultured Bacteroides sp.
ATCAAAAATTTTTTGAAAAGTCAATTGTGTATTTTTTGTCCAAAAAGTGTAATACGTTTTAAGAAAAGTACAGTATACAAATTTCATATATTACTGAGAAAAGGAAAAACTTTTTTCAGAAAGGATATAAAAATTATGTATAATAATAATTATAATGGGCTTTTTAACCAATAGCCGATGAAGATCGGACTTAAAGGCAGACCCGTTTCTTCCTTAGAAGAAGTGAGAGCAGCTTAGATTGATTTTGACGGGAATGTTTTTATTTTTCCAGATTTTGCGAATAATCGAATTTATACGAAACAAATTAATCTTGATGGAACAGCTTCGTTAAATATGTATTGTATTGCCGAGATCCCTACTATCGAGAGTCAATATGTTACAAAAGAAGAATTTAATAATACTTTACAAGATTTAAAGAAAACATTAAGTTCGTTATCAAAAGAAGAATTTAATTTTTAAGGAGATAAAGATATGAACGCAAACCCAATGCAAGTTATTTAGATGATTCGGAAAGGTGGAAATCCTTAGCAGGTAGTATTAGGTTTAATGGAATAGTAGATGGCAGGAACGCCGATGGGAGATAACTTAATTAGCTTAGCTAAGAATGGAAATACTACTGATATTGAATCTATTGCTCGTAATATTTTCTCATAGAATGGAAGAGATTTTGATTCTGAATTTAAACAATTCAGAGAAACCTTTGGTTTGTAAGGAGGAAACATTATGTTAAATCAAAATGGCGGTTATTCATTGGCAGATATCGCAGCGGCTTCAGGCACAAATAATTATGGCTTTAGTGGAGATGGCGCTTGGTGGATTATTATTTTATTCCTTTTCTGTTTTGCAGGCTGGGGCGGCAACGGTTGGGGAAATAATGCAACCGGTTCCGGCACGAACTCCATTAGAGAGGAAATTGACGCAGCAAGTATTAAGAGCATGCTAGGTGATTTAAATACTAATATGTCGAACGGGTTTTATAATCTTAATACTTCTGGCTTAACAAATGCGGCAACTACAAATGAATATGTAAACAGCGGAATTAGAAGTATTCAAAGCGATCTTTGTGATGTAAATATGATGAATTTACAAAACAAATATGACCTTGCTACTTTAATGAATAGTATGTCCGCTACTCAGGCTCAGGCAAGTTGTGATAATAGAAGTTTAATTAATCAGAACTTTGCAGACTTAAATTATAATCTTGCAACTTTAGCTTGTCAAGGAAGACAAACTAGCACAGATAACGCAAGAGATATTATTGAAGCTACAAATGCAAATACAAGAACTATTTTAGATTTCTTAGTAAATGATAAGATTACAACTTTGACAACTGAAAACCAAGCTTTAAGAAGTGCGCAGTCTTAGGCAGAACAAAATGCTTAT
>CAYNMA010000282.1:0-1383 GCA_964398075.1 uncultured Bacteroides sp.
GAAACAATAATAACTAATAACAACAATAATACTAATACTGCTCCACTATTAAAAAGAGTATTTATGTTTTTAGAAGATGGTAACTTCAAAGAAGCAAATGAATATTGTGAAAAGGTATTAGACATAGATCCTGAAAATGCTGAAGCTTATTTAGGCAAACTAATGGCTGAACAAAAAGTTAGAAAGCAAGAATCTTTAAAAGACCAAAAGAAATCATTTGATAATAGTAGCAATTATCAAAAAGCAATTCGATTTGGTGATGACACCTTAAAGAAAAAACTCAAAGATGACATTTTATACATTAAAAATCGTAATGAAGAAAATCATTTAAATAAATTTTATAATGATGCGACACAAAAAATGAAATCAGCAATAACCGATAAAGATTTTCAAAGTGCCGCAGAAATATTTAATAAAATTTCTAATTTTAAAGATTCAGTATTGCTTGAAAAACAATGTATTGATAAAGCCAATGAAATAAAGGAACAGTGTGAGAGGAATATTGATGAGGCATTAAAACTTGCTGATGTTATTGTTGCCTTTGAAAAAAATAAATCTGGTGAATCGCTTGAAAATCTTAAACAAAAATTTGAAGAATTAAAAGACTTTTCTTTGCAATTTTCTCAGATAACTAATGAAATTAATGAATTAGAATCAAAGAAAAATATCATTGAAAATGAAATATCTAATCTTCGCAATACAAGGGCAAGTTTGGGACTATTTGCTGGAAAAGAAAAGAAGATTACAGATGAAAAAATTAATGCTAAAGAGACTGAATCGAGGAAAGTAGTTACAAGTATTAAAGATCTCAAGCCAAAACTTAACGGATATTCATCTATAGATCAAATTAGTGAAGAGATTGATGCTCTTAAAAAGATGATTGCTGAAAAGGAAGAAATAGAAAATAAATTAAATACATTTGCTTCATATGATGAAGCAGTTAAAAGACTTGGCAAGTTATGGAAATCTACAGAAATAAGGAAAATCATTAGTGAAAATAATCCTGACGACGAATATATTAAGATACTATTTGCTAACATCGGAGATGTTATTACGCTTGGCGAATATCCATTTACTAGCAATGCGAAAAAGATGCCAATCGAGTGGATTGTGCTAGATAAACAAGATAACAAAATTCTTGTTATAAGCAAATATGGGCTTGATGTAAAACCATATAATAAAAAAGATTGTAATATAACTTGGGAAACTTGTTCACTTAGAAATTGGCTTAATAGCGAATTTTATAAAAACGCGTTTTCTAATGACGAGCAATCAATGATTGTTGATAGCGTAGTTACCGCTGATAAAAATCCAGAATATAATACAAATCCAGGTAATGATACTACAGATAAAATTTTCTTACTTAGCATAACGGAAGCAGAA
>CAYNMA010000283.1:0-1366 GCA_964398075.1 uncultured Bacteroides sp.
CCAAATTCAACCATCTCAACTTCTCCTAAACCAATAAACTAATAAACTAATAAACTAATAAACAACACCTCACTTCGCCTTGATAATGATAATGTCTCGGAGGTCGGTGGTGTAGAGGGGACTGCGGTGGTCGGATTTGTAGATCGGTTGCGCGTTGTTTGCGTTGGTTGTGTCGTTTGTGGCAGTTGTTATTTGTGAGGCGAAGAGGATGGTGTTTCGTCCGAGGCGGTCGGTGAGATGGTCGAGGGTCTGTTGGAGTCGTTGGTCCTTCTGTCGGTCGTGGGTGTCGAAGAGGTCTTGCACGACGGCATCGTCGGGCATGATATGCATCAGGACTACGCCGGCTTTCTTGTAGAGTACGCCCTGCCGATAGGAACGGCGGAAAGCGGCGAGAGCATAGTGCAGGAGTTCCTGCGTGTTGGCTGTTGGCACGGGCAGCGTGACGAGTTCGGAGAGATAGTGCTGCTCGATGTCGGTGCGGAAAGCGGAAGTGTGGGCATAGATATAGATCTGTCCTGCGACGGTGTGTTGCATCCGCAGTTTACGTGCGCAATGGTCGGTGAAGTTGGCAATCTGCTGCTCGAGGAGAGTGCGGTCTGTGACGGCGGTGGCGAAGGTGCGCGAGGTGGTGATGGTCTGTTTCTGCGGCAGTTCGGTGATGTCGATGACATCTTGCCCTTGCAGTTCCTGCCATGTGAGGAGCCCTGGTTTGTTGAGGAGGTTCTGCACGGCGGAAGCAGACATCTGAGCAAACTGTAAGGCTGTGGTGATGCCGCGTTGGTTGAGTTTGGCTCGGGCTTTGCGACCGATGCCCCATATATCGGCAACATCGAAGGTAGAGAGGGCTTTGAGGCGTTGCTCGTCGGTACGTATCTCGCAGACACCGTGGTAACCTGTGTACTTCTTGGCATACTTGCTGGCGACTTTGGCGAGGGTCTTGGAGGAGGCGATGCCGATAGAGATGGGTATGCCGACGCCTTGTCGGATAGTGCTGACGAGGTTCTCGCAGTAGGCTTTTTGTTCGGTGGGGGGGACGTGGTCGATATTGAGGAAGGACTCGTCGATTGAGTACTGTTCGAAGCGTGAAGTGTGTCGGCGGAGGATAGACATCACACGGTCGGAGAGGTCGCCATAGAGTGCGAAGTTCGACGAGAAACAAATGACGCCGTGTTGGTCGACGAGCGGGCGTATCTGGTAGAGGGGTGCGCCCATAGGTATGCCGAGGGCTTTGGCTTCGTTAGAGCGCGAGACGACACAGCCGTCGTTACCGGAAAGGACGATGACGGGTCGGTGTTCGAGGTCGGGACGGAAGACCCGCTCGCAGGAGACGAAGAAGTTATTGCAGTCGGCGAGAGCGTACATTCTT
>CAYNMA010000284.1:0-1365 GCA_964398075.1 uncultured Bacteroides sp.
AGATTGTAAATGCTTTAGATGATAGTTTTGATGATTATATTTTAAAAATCAAATACAACTTAAAGGAATTAATAAAAGATAATAATATTGATAAATTATCGCAGTTTATTAATGAATGTTTAAAAGTTAAGAAATGTGAAGTAGTAAAGCATGGTGAAGTTATGACACCTTCCTGGTTAATAAATCAAATGTTGGATAAATTAGAAGAAATAGATCCGGAAATTTTTAAGAAAAAATTAACTTGGTTTGATCCTTGCTGTGGTATGGGTAATTTTCATGTTGAAATTTACAAAAGACTGATAAAGAATTTCAGTAGAAAAGAAATTATAAAAGATATGTTTTACGCTTTTGAGATAAATAAAAAAAATGTATTTATCTACAAATTACTGTTTAGTGAAAAAGCTAATATTATAAACTGTGATAGTTTAACAGAAGAAATGACAAAAACATATGACATTATTATAGGTAATCCACCTTACAATAGTGGAACAAAGAATACTGGAAATACAGTTTATCAATATTTTATAAGAAAATTTATAGAATATTATAACAAGTATTTCATTTTTATTACTCCACCAAACTGGAGAAAACCCAATACAGATAAATGTAAATTTTATGAATTATATGAAATGATGACTATTAATAATCATTTAAATTATTTAGAAATACATAATACAAAAGATGGAATGCAAACTTTTAAATGTGGAACTAGATATGATTGGTATATTATTGATCATAATATTGAAAATTCAGAAACATTTATTAAAGATGAATTAGGAAAATTAAATACAATAAATTGTAAATTATGGAAATTTTTACCTAATTCAAATTTTGAAATAAATAAAAAAATTTTAGATTTTTCAACAAATGATAATGTTAATATTATGTATTCAAGAAGTGCATATGCGCATGATAGAATTTATGAAATTGATAGAAAAGAAAAAAATAACAATATTAATGTTTTATATTCTGGTACTTTATATGAGCATAGAAAAGAATTTTTATCCAAAACTAAAAATAATGAATATAAATATGAAGTTGTACATTCAATAACAAAAGATGGAATTAGATTTTTATATTCAAATGATAATACAAGAGGATTTTTTGGAATAAAAAAAATAATTTTTAATAAAATTACAACAAAATATGCTATTAATGATAAAGAAGGTAAATATGCTATGACTGATTTATCAATGGCTATACCTTATGAAACTGATGAAGAAGGTAAAAAAATTTATGATGTTATAACTTCTGACAAATTTGTAAAATTTATTAAAGATAGTTTTTATTATGGTGTTTTTTCTTTTGATTGGAGAATATTCACATATTTTAAAAAAGATTTTTATAAATATTTTTAAATATTTT
>CAYNMA010000285.1:0-1357 GCA_964398075.1 uncultured Bacteroides sp.
TTCAATACAAGAGTATTCATTAACTTTTCTTTCAAAATCAAGCATTGCATCATTTTGGCTCATTTGTGGTAAAAACCAATTACTACCATTTTCTCTTATTAAATATCTTTTCATTCTATCTACCTTTCACTTTCTTTATTATGGCGGTGCTTGTTGGGCTCGAACCAACGCTAGCCTTTCGACTACTGACAGTTTAGCAAACTGTTCTCTTAACCACTTGAGTAAAGCACCGGAAGGAAGAGATAGATAAATAGTAATATCTTAGGGGGTATAATTACAGATTAGTTCATAGGTTAAAATTAGGTTATCTATCTCTATATATATTATACCATAATCTAGTAGTAATGTATACATTTTATGTAAACAAAATATAAGTAGTTGCAATTATTAAGATTTTAGATTATAATAAAAGAGCCTAGAGATAGGCAGTTGTATTTTAATATAATATTACATATAATTTCTTTCAGTATGAGCTTAAAACCTTTTTGTTTTAGGCTTTTTACTTTTAAGAATATGCGATATAATAAAGAAGCCTAGAGATAGGCAAACATCACAATTAAAATCTATCAAAACTTTCTCATTAAAAGGCTTATTAGAAATAATAGGCTTTTTATATTGCAAATAAGAGAAAAAGTTATATAATAATATTGTGGTTATACGCCACGTTTCATCTACCTTTATATAATTTTATATAGATAATTAGAGTTTGGTTTACTACTATTTTCCAAACTCTTTTTATTTTACTTATTGCAAATAGTTTATTTTAGTTTTAAAATAAGAGTAGCAAGGTTGGAAGTTATCTATAGGCTAAAACTTCTCTAAAAGAGTTTACTACTTAATCTCTGGATCTAACTTAATAATAAAAGCAATTAAGCACACGCTTTAACCCTGGTGAAAAACTCTGTTGTTAAAGTTGTAAAAAAAGATAATGTCATATTGAATAATTCACTTTGTGCTTGGGCTAATCTTTATAGATATACGAAGCATTTAGTAAATGTGGTTTATATTTATTTCCATAAATAAGAGAACGCCATAAAGAATATAAAATGAGAACTTACTGAATATGCAGTATTAGAAACGTGGTTGAATTAGCATACTTACACGTGCAATTAAAAAGTAGTAATAAGTAATTGGCGTATATCTATACTCTTGCCTTAATCTCTTATAGTGATAGCAACTCTAGTTCATTAAGAATAAATTAAGGCTCTATTGATATACTTTGCTGAACGGCAGTCTAGGAGATATACTCTAAAATGTGGGGCTAGAAACATTTCCTTAATATTCAAATACTATCTAATATTAAGTTTGATAATCTCTTTATGAACGACTTATCTCTTTCATTAAACCTTTTAGTATT
>CAYNMA010000286.1:0-1349 GCA_964398075.1 uncultured Bacteroides sp.
GTCTGCCTGAGCGAGTGAAGCCCAGTGGGCTGAACAAGAATACCGTATCGAGCCCCCGTGTCGTCCGAGCCGCAAGACTCGATTGTGCCCGCTCTGCTGTTAATTGTTAATTGTTAATTGTTAATTGTTAATTATCAACGCCCTCGTGTTGCCCGGGTCGCCAGACCCGTTTGACCATGCTACGCTGGGGACGCGGGCGCCTCACCCGCGGGTAATCACACCGTAGAGACGGTATTGAATACCGTCTCTCCAATCTAACCATCTAGAACATCTAGGTTCTCTATTGTCCACTATCCCCTCTATTGTCCACTATCCGTTCGACCATGCTACATCGGGGACGCGGGCGCTTACTGGGCCCCACCCCGCAAAGCCTGCTTTGTGGGGTGTCTGACTCGCCCGCGGTTTTTATGACAATAAGACAATTCTGCAAACCGTAGCGCTTTTTATGACCAATCCACGACAATACGGCGCAGCCGTTCGTTAAAAAGTCTGACAGCGCAGCGATCCTGTGTCTTTTAGCACGCAGTGCGGTCTATCGTCTTTATATGCCATAGGCGTCCGTTTAAGTCGTTCATTTATAACTTTTTGATGCGGTTGCCCTGCAAAAAATCACTCATCTCTTGCCCATCTCAAATAAAACCCGTACCTTTGCGCTGTGCAACAAAATCCTATGAAGCATATTCTTTTGATAGCTTTACTGCTTTTTGCTTTACTACCTTCCAAGGCGGACTGGAACCTCGTCACCGCCAACAATCCCAACAGCATCTCCTCCCAAAATCCCAACAGCATCTCCACCCACAATCCCAACCACATTCCCGTCAACAATCCGAACCTCGTCCCCTCCAAAAACCTCAATAACATCCTAACCATCACCCCCACAGTAGAGACGGTATTTTATACCGTCTCTCATTATATTTATGACCAACAAAACCCACCACGCCCAGCCGTCCGTTTAAAGAAGTGACAACAAGTAGCCAATATCTTTTTTTTATGTTTTTTATATTTTTTTGACCACCTATTTTATGACCAACAAAACCCACCACACCCAGCCGTCCGTTTAAAAGTAATCCTCTGCTACACAGTTGTTAATTTAATGTACTTTAATGGAGTATATTTTTGATAATATAGAACATTATATGGAATATTTGGCTAATATTTGGCAATATTTGTTTCAAAACTTTTATGACCAATCAATGACAATACGGCGTAGCCGTCCGTTAAGAAAACGAACCGAGCCCTCGTGTCCTTCGCCCCGCCAGACCCGTCCGATCATGCAAAGCCAGACCTGTCCGACCATACCGCGCATGTTAATTGTTAATTGTTAATTGTTAATTGTTAATTGTTAATTG
>CAYNMA010000287.1:0-1341 GCA_964398075.1 uncultured Bacteroides sp.
TTCTTTATTTTGAAGTACATGTTCACAACCGTATCTTTCTATACAAGTTTGTTTATATTTTTCTTGGACTTCTTTATTTTGAGACACGTATTCACATCCATATCTTTCTAAATTAGTTTGTTTAATTTTTTCTCGAACTTCTTTATTTTGAGTTGGATATTCACATCCTAATTTTTCTAAATTAGTTTGTTTAACTTTTTCTCGAACTTCATTTGAACTAGACCTACATTTATATGAACAATAATCATTGTATAATCCTTTAGAATACTTCATCTCTTTACCACAATTCTTACAATGTTTTAATTGTTCGTCAAAACAAATTCCATAAACAATATTCCTAATATTCTCCCAATTAGGATTTTCTACTAAAATATTATTCAAGTAGCTTTCAACTTCAGGATTATTTCTAAGAAATTTTGGAAGAGTCTTAGATATTCCTTTTTTAGAATATCCTTTAAAATAATTTTTGATTATATCTTTCATATTCATAATAAAATACTTAGTAAAACTAATAAATTAAAAATTGTGAAAAAACTATTAATTTTACTAAGTATGAAGTTGGAGCGCGCAGTTAGATTTTCACTAACATCTGACTAATGGAGTTAGTCTATTTTGATTAAACTATGCATCGCATTTATATTATTATAATAACTATTTTTATTAAAAATTAAAAAACAATTTCAATTTTTTTACCAAAATTTATTACTACGTATTTACCATAAAACTTTGAATTTTTATTAGTTACAAGATTTGCAAAGCCTCTAGTAATTTTAGTAGAATTTTGTCCAAAAACAAAAAAATTCTTATCTTTAGACACTTCTAAAATTTTATTTTTAGGTACATTCTTTAACTGCATACCTACTTCAGGAATTTTTTCAATAAAATTATTCATTGAATTTAGTAATTTGATTGTTAAAGGTATTTTTTATTATATAATAACTTAATTTATCTTTTTATAAACTAGATATCCACAATTTTCAATATTAAATCCATTTTTATTGACAATTTCAGGTGGAATTTCTTCAACTAGTTCATAACCAGGAATTTCTATATTATTATACCAACTTCTATCTAATTTAATTATATCTTCAGTAAGAGATAAATTTTCTTTATTTTGATAGATATTTATTAATTTATTTTTAATATTTTCAGGATTATTAATCCAATCACTTTCACTAATATGGATTAGTCTATATCCTTTCTTGTTAGCTTCTAATACTTTATTTAAATGATAATTATAATATTCATCTAAGTTATCATGATGTTCTAGATAAAACTCTGCTGAATGCCAGTAATCACCATTATATTCAATAGCTAACTTTAATTCATCGATAACTATAT
>CAYNMA010000288.1:0-1341 GCA_964398075.1 uncultured Bacteroides sp.
GATCGCTGAGACCACTGAAGAGTCTGAAGCCACTGATGAGCAGACCGAAATGATCCTGCATCATTTCGCTGACTTAGAAAGACGGTACAACCATGTGAAACAATATGGAGTTGATCGAACCTTTATGAGACTGTTTAACTCCAACAATGAACTTACTAGAGCCGTTAAATATAGATTCCCTTCTTGTGAATCCTTTAGTTCTACTGGTGATCCATATAGTCGGGAATCTATTGCTTGCATGGAAGGTCTCGGCTCTGCTCTTAGCGCCATTTGGGATTTCATCGTCAATCTTTGCAAGAAGATCGGTGCGTTCTTTGGTCGTCTGTTTGAAGCCATCCGTGTCCGCTTCGGCAATATGAATGATCAGATCGGTCGTCTGCGTACGATGGCTAGTGAACGCACCTCTTGGGTCGATAATATTGACGATATTGATGCAACCACATATAGTACACCTGACATTGCTGATGCAGAAGATGAAATTGGAAAAGCCATTAATAAAAAATTAGCATGTGGTGATTTTGTGATTCCTCGAGTTAATAATATAAACGATTGGTGTAATAAATTATGCTCTGAAGCTGAAACATTAACTCGAGGCAAACAGTTAATGGAGAAACGTTATGCGGATGATCAGGAAACGCTAAATAGACATCTTAAAGAATCTGCTGAAGGACTTAAAAATCTTAGAGAAGGATTTAAAGACGCTAAAAAAGATATCAATAGAGCCTTTGATAAGATTGATGATAACGTATTAATTAGGACAATGCCGAATGATGAATGTACCCATCTACTCAGTATTGCGGCATCCTCTAGAGAATATGTCGACAAAATGTTAGGCCAACAAAATTTAATCAAAACTATTCTTAAAAATGTACAAACGACGGCTGATAATATAAAACGTCGGCAGGATGAAGATACTGCTACTTCGAAATTCAATAGAGAATATGCTACTCAATTAGCTCAGACAGTAAATATTATGAATCAAACAGTGTCATTTATGTTAAATATTCATAATAGACTATCTTCAATATGCATTCGCGCAGCGTCTAAAATACTTCAGTATCGTAAGAAACCTTAGTTCATTAATTTGAATATTTAAAATAAAGCTACGGAATATATATATATATATATATATATATTCCGTATTAAAAGGATATATGTATATGTCTTATTCTTTAATAGTAGGATTGCATAGTTTTATGGAAGAAGATATAGAAGAATCTTCATCCGTAGATATCAGTCCTGAAGAAATTGATGCCATCGAACGTGCTGCTGAAGCAGGCAGCGAAATCGTAGCTACAGATACTGAAATCGAATCTGTGAGCGATCAAACTGAAATGTTTA
>CAYNMA010000289.1:0-1322 GCA_964398075.1 uncultured Bacteroides sp.
TTGGAACAAATATTACCAAATATTAGCCCAATATTTCATGCTACTGGCAGGGATGGTCAAATATACGCGGTCAAAAAAATCTAAAAAACTTGAGCCCCAAAACAACTATCAATAAAAGGGATTGGAACAAATATTGCCAAATATTGGCCAAATATTCAATGCAACTGACAGGGAAATATACTCTGTCAAAAAACTAAAAAATATACTCCATTAAAGTTTATTAAAGGGTCATTAAAAAGACTCTCAAAAAACAGTTATCAACTCATTATCAATACTCACCAACACGCAGTTACCAACATGAAGTCACTAACATGAAATCACTAACATGAAATCACTAACATGAAATCATAAACACGTAGTCACAAACAATAAACTCCTCAACCTCATTCAACTCCTTCAACTTCTCCTAAACTAATAAACCAATAAACTAATAAACCTCATTCTCAACAACGTGTAACGCAAAACTCCTAAACTAATAAACGCCCCAGAAACACAATTCTTGTAATAAGTTTGGTGGATTGGGAAAATAATAGTACCTTTGCGGGCTGTAATTTTTGGTTAAACTAAACGAATAATAATATGATTAACTCTCAAGACGTTAAGAATGGTGTTTGTATCCGCATGGATGGACGCCTGTATTTTGTGATTGAATTCCTCCATGTGAAGCCTGGTAAGGGCAACACGATTATGCGTGTGAAATTCAAAGATGTAGTAGATGGTCGTGTACTTGAGCGCCGTTTTAATATCGGTGAGAAACTGGAAGATGTGCGCGTAGAGCGTCGTCCATACCAGTATCTGTATCAAGAGGGTACCGATTATATCTTCATGAATCAAGAGACCTACGAGCAGATTCCTATTGCTCATGACCTTATCACGGGTGTAGACTTCTTGAAGGAAGGTATGGTAGTCGATGTAGTGTCGGATGCTTCGTCGGAGACAGTGCTCTTTGCTGAGTTGCCTACCAAGGTAGAACTGCAAGTCACCTACACTGAGCCAGGTCTGAAAGGCGATACCGCTACTAACACCCTCAAACCGGCTAAGTTGGAGACTGGTGTAGAGATTCGCGTTCCTCTGTTTATCAACGAGGGCGAGATCATCCGTGTTGATACACGTGATGGATCTTACTGCGAGCGTGTTCGCTAAGCCGTTTATACAAGTTTATACAAAAAGTGCGCTGCCTAGCAGCGCACTTTTTTTGTGCCTAATTTCCTTGCCACTGCGTGGGTTCTTTTTCCTTGCCACTACGTGGCAGAACATAAAGAGAAAATTTCCTTGCCACTACGTGGCAGAACATAAAGAGAAAATTTCCTTGCCACTACGTG
>CAYNMA010000290.1:0-1315 GCA_964398075.1 uncultured Bacteroides sp.
AGGAGAAAAAGGTGACAAAGGCGATACCGGAGCAGCTGGTGCTAATGGTCAAGATGGCGTCACTCCACAACTCAAGATAGAGGAAGGCTATTGGTATGTATCCTACGACAATGGCACTAATTGGAAACAACTTGGCAAAGCCACAGGCGAGGATGGTAAAGATGGTATCAATGGTACCAACGGAACAGATGGCGTAAAAGGAGATAAAGGCGATAAAGGAGATAAGGGGGATTCAATGTTCTCGTCAGTGACTCAAGACTCGAATAATGTCTACTTCACGCTCTCCGATGGTACAGTTATCACAATAGCAAAAGGCGGTAGCAGTAGTGGTAGCGGCTCCACTCCTTCGATGGATACAAAGTATGCTATCGTGTATGATACCAATAAGGGCGTAGGCGACTTGGTAATCGATTCGTTTGTTTGCTATCAGGTAACAACAATCAAGAAATGTTCCTATACTCGAGCAGGACATGCTTTCCAAGGCTGGAACACGAAAGCCGATGGTACGGGTGTGGCATACGAGATAGGTGCATCGATAGTGATCATGCAGAACATCACTCTCTATGCACAATGGAAAGCAACCTTGATCCTATCAGGTGATTTTACAGTTGCAAGCGGCAAGAAAGTTAAGTTTGCACCTGCCAACCTTCAATATCAAGCAAGTACTAAGACTTGGCGCTTTGCAGATAATCAATACGATTATATAGGTGATGCCAATAGTAATATCTCATCCTCTTATACCGGTTGGATAGACCTCTTCGGTTGGGGTACAGGTAATAACCCGACAAACACAAGCACATCGTATAGTGATTACTCAACTTTCACCGATTGGGGCAAGAACGCAATAGGAATCTATCCTGCAGACTTTTGGCGGACATTGACTAATGCAGAGTGGGGGTATATATTCAATACCCGTACGAATGCAAGCAGTCTCTATGGCTTTGCAACAGTCAATGGCACGAAAGGACTCATTTTGTTACCAGATAGTTGGTCACTCCCAAGTGGTCTTACTTTCAATGCAGGTACGGCTGCGTATACTAACAATGTCTACTCCACCACGCAGTGGTCGCAGATGGAATCAGCCGGCGCTGTCTTTTTGCCTGCTGCGGGCTACCGCGATGGTACGAGTGTGTACTATGTTCAGTCGTACGGCTTCTATTGGTCAAGTACGGTGATCGACTCGTACGACGCGTACAACCTCTACTTCTACGATAGTTACCTCTATCCGCAGAACTACTACATCTTTCGGCTCTACGGGCAAAGTGTGCGTTTAGTCCAAGATTTATAAAAACCTCGTGCCTTTTCCCAATCAGGA
>CAYNMA010000291.1:0-1288 GCA_964398075.1 uncultured Bacteroides sp.
ACATCCAAATCAGTAACAAAATAACGAAACGTGGAATTTTTAGAACATCCCTTAAGGGGTGTTGTAGTATGACCTTTGAAGAAGCTATCAATAGAGATAATGCAGAAGCGGGAGTAGTGTTCTCTCGTGAGGGCACTTTTTGGCGGTGCTATGAGCGTTCCGCCTATTGGCTGCAACGGCAACAGACTCTGCATGCAGTGAAGAAGTTTGTAAAAAGACTGAACAGCGATGTGGTCTTTGTCGGCTTCCCTCTTGGCAAGTGGGATAAGTTTGTTCCGAATATACCCGAACCAACCGATGAAATATTCATCCTTCCATTGCAAGAACCGAAAGATGATGGAGGCTTTAGCCAGTGGCGAGAACAGGTATCGCCCGCAGTGGACAAGAAACATCTGCAGACGCTGCAAGATGTGCAGCGTATGGCGGCTACTGCCATAACTGATATTCATTTGCAGGCTATGCTCGATGCATTGAGAGTGTTCAATGTGGAGAGTAAGACACCTATGGAATGCCAGGCATTGGTGATTGAACTGAAACGATTAGCGAATAACATTGGAAAGAAAGAAGAATAGAATACGCAAGTTTCCGGAGTGTCGTATTGTACTCAATACGATAGCGTGAATAGAATAAAATCAGTAATCCGCAGCAAGAACATCCCTCTTGTTGTATATAGGCTCAGGATAGTCTGGGCGCTGAGTGTGACAAGACAATGTGCGCCTCGTGCGTGCTTCACTCTGTAAGGCAGAGATTACTTTCAAGGGATGTCCTAAAAATTGCTTTTGAGATGATTTGTGATTTTTTATTTAGTAGATGGTTGGCTTGAACGAAGGAGCAATGCGGGCATTGTGACTGAGTGAAAGTCAAGCAGATACAAATAAAAAATACAAAGCATTCAAAAAGTAATAAGACGTTCCAACTAGTAGAATAATTAAGAACGAGGAATTTTTAGAACATCCCTTAAAGACTTAGGCGCTGTCTTTTTGCCTGCTGCGGGCAACCGCAATGGTACGAGTGTGAACAATGTTCAGTCGAACGGCAACTATTGGTCAAGTACGGTGAACGACACGAACAACGCGTACAACCTCAACTTCAACGATAGTAACCTCAATCCGCAGAACAACAACAATCGGAACAACGGGCAAAGTGTGCGTTTAGTCCAAGACTTTATTTCAACTTGTGTATAGAGGAGACTGTCTAACAAGTCAAATTCCCCAACTGACTATGCTTTGCCACTGGGGACGCGGGCGCCTCGCCCGCGGGATAGAATACCACGATTGTGTATACGACG
>CAYNMA010000292.1:0-1277 GCA_964398075.1 uncultured Bacteroides sp.
GTTGGGTGACAGATAAGTTGGGTATCAGTCACAAGTATAAGAGTCTCGATGAGGTAGCCGATAAGAGTCTGCACGACCTATTGAGTGGCAGTGAGATAGAGATAGCGGACTTCACGGGAGAGGAGCAGGAGTTGGATCAGTTGCGAGATGGTGGTCAGGCAGAGATAGACGATGAAGAAACGGCTGACGAAAAAGCGGGCGAGCAGAAAGGCGAGTCAAAAGAGAAGCCTGCAAAGCAAGATAAGGGCGAGAACAATGGCGAGACTGATATCAAGCGTCGTGACGTATTGCTGGAGCAGTTGGCTCAGGCTATGGACGACGAGGACTTCGATAAGGTGGCGCAGTTGAACGGAGAGATAAGTGTCCTGAACAAGCGTATTGCAGAGATGCAGCGAGGTAAGGGCGTGATGTCGAACGCTACGCCTGCACAGCGTTTTGTGACGAATGTGCTAATGAAAGCCCTGAACCGCATCAAAGGCGTCAAGGTGCATCATGCTACACAGGCAGATGTAGAGCGAGTGATGGCACAGGTGAAGGCAAAAAAACCGAGACACAGGGAACAAAAGAATTTGGGCTAACAACGGACGCATTTGCGATATTCGACGGTAATGAAGCAATAGAGAAATTGCGCACCATATTAGAGAAAAGTGGAGAAACAATTTTACCCAAACAAGTTCCATCCTTAGATGATTTTCGGAAATTGTTTGCCAATCCAATTCATACAATATTCAACGAGATTGTCAATGTTAAAGATGAGGTGTTCAGTAAAATTATTCGCAAGTCTCGTGTAGAAATATCAGGAGCAGTTCTACCTACTTTACAAGAGCCTGATTTTGGCATAAGGGATGCAGATGGGACAATTTTGTATATCAAACGCTATAAAAACGAAAACAACGAGCACACCTACAATGTTGCAGTTGTGAACAAACACGGCGAATTAGAGGATTATATTAGTTCCGTCCATATCAAGAATGACAATAATATACTCAATAAAATAAAAAAAGGTGCTGAACTGCTCCTACCGAAAGAACGGAATACCTATGGGAACAAAGCCCAAAGCAGTTCAGCACCGATGGCAAAGATAGGGAAAAATTCCGAAACTGCCAAATCAGAAGGCGAAATTGAGCCGCTGACAACCTCTGACGGCACTGTCTATGGTTGGTCTATTGGCAATGAGATATGGCTGACGGACGAGGGTATGAACCCTGAGACGCCTATCCACGAGTACACTCACCTCTTTGCCAAGCAGATGCAGCAGGCAGATGCGAAGGCATGGA
>CAYNMA010000293.1:0-1270 GCA_964398075.1 uncultured Bacteroides sp.
GAGTGCTATTATGGACAAAATACATAATGTTGCATTTGCTTGTTGAATTCACGATTCCACATTTTACTATATTATTACTAAATTAGTCTTTAGATTATTCATCTGAATTATGAAAAAACGAGTATATTTTTGGGGCGTTGCGGTGATGGCTTTAGGGCTTTTGTCGATTGGTGTTTCGAGTTGCGCGGAGAGTGATGCCGAGAAGGCTCAGAAGCGGTTGGCACAGGCTGAGGAGTATGCGCAGAAGGGGGCATTTAGCAGTGCGCGACAGGAGATTGACAGTATTCATGCGTTGTACCCGAAGGTGGTGGATGTGCGTCGACAAGCAAAGCATTTGGCTGACAGTATGGCATACGTCGAGTCCGTCAGAACATACAGATATTCAGATAGTTTGCGCAGTGTGCTATTGCCAAAGGCGGACGAGTTGCTGAAGAAGTTTCGCTACGAGAAGCAGGAGGCGTACGAGGACCATGGGAAGTATGTGCATCGGTTGCTGCAGACGGGTGGCGGGAATGTATCTCGCTGCTACTTACAGTGTTACATCGGTGACGACAGGACTACCACGCTGAAGAGTTATTATTATGGGGTGCGGAAGGTTAATCAGTCGGGTGTGACGTTAAGTTCTGAGGGAGAGAGTGTTAGCAAGATGGGGAAGGATTATGCCTTTGAGAGCGAGGGTTGGCACGAGATATTGAGTATGGGCGAGGAGGAGTCGCTGGCGCTGCTGCAGTTTGTGTCGATGCACAAGGAGGATAGGGTGCAAGTGAAGTTGGACGGGGAACGGGCGTATACCTATTATCTACAAGAGAATGAGCGAGTTGCGTTGGACGAGACGTATCAGTTGGGGGCTTTGATGCACGATATTAAGCAGTTGGAGGATGCGATGCGAGTGGCGGATAGGACGAGGTGTAAATGGGAGGGGATTAACAATTAACAATTAACAATTAACAACTAACATTATTGATTGGAACAAATATTATCAAATATTAGCCAAATATTTTGAGTTACCATTGGAGATGCCTAAACAGACAATTAACATTGTTGATTGGAACAAATATTCGTGAATTCAACAAGCAAATGCAACATTATGTATTTTGTCCATAATAGCACTCGTGAGGTGTCTTAAACCCCAATCGTTCTCTTGGTCTGTTGTTGATTTTTGTCTCATACTCTATTATTTGCTGTTGGGTTAAAGTCGAAAAATCAGTAGATTTAGGGACACCTGCAAATACCTGTGGCTAGTCTAACCAAAGAGACGGCTTACTCGGTA
>CAYNMA010000294.1:0-1263 GCA_964398075.1 uncultured Bacteroides sp.
AGAAACATCCCAATGAGTAGCAAAATAACGAAACGTGGAATTTTTAGAACATCCCAATACACCCTATGGCACGAATCACTTTCTCCGACCCTATTGCTAACATGTCCGGCAAGTTTCATTGGCAGGACAAAGTCGTCATGCGAACCGTCAACGGCAAGACGCAGGCCTACACCATCAAGCACCCCTTCAAGGGAGAGCGTTCTCTCAAGCAGAAGCAGACCGCCAATATCTTCCGTGACGCCTCCAACCAAACCAACGCTATCCTACACGACCCCGAACAGCGTGCCATCTGGGATGCCAAGTTCAAAGACTACTGTGAGTACCACAAGCGCCACGCTGTTGCTCCTGGCACCAAACGCTACACCACACTCCAGGGCTACATCATGGCCTCCCTCCACCACCAACTCCGCCTGCAATCCCAATCCGACTAAAACCCAACCAATAACAATAATTGAAAGACTCTGCGGTTATGGCAACGCCCCGCCCCCGTGTCGCCCGTGCCGCCCGACCCGTTTGACCATACTTTGTTGGGGACGCGGGCGCCTCGCCCGCGGGTAAGATACCATGATTATGGTGACGATGCTTATGGCAACGTCCCGCCCCCGTGTCGCCCGTGCCGCCCGACCCGTTCGCCCATACTTTGTTGGGGACGCGGGCGCCTCGCCCGCGGGAAATCCCACCGTAGAGACGGTATTCCTTACCGTCTCTCAAATAAAGAAACCATGATTGAGGAGACGTGAAGCGAAGGCAGGTGCGCAAACACTGAGTCTGCCGGATCGAGTAAAGCCCGTAAACTGAATAAGATTACCGTACAATGATTGTGGAGACGATGATTGTGGAGACGACACGCCCTCGTGTCGTCCGAGCCGTCAGGCTCGATTGTATCCGCTCTGCTGTTAATTGTTAATTGTTAATTGTTAATTGTTAATTGTCCCCGTCCCCGTGTCGCCCATGCCGCCAGACCCGTTTGACCATACTTTGTTGGGGACGCGGGCGCCTCGCCCGCGGGAAATCCCACCGTAGAGACGGTATTCCTTACCGTCTCTCAAATAAAGAAACCATGATTGAGGAGACGTGAAGCGAAGGCAGGTGCGCAAACACTGAGTCTGCCGGATCGAGTAAAGCCCGTAAACTGAATAAGATTACCGTACAATGATTGTGGAGACGATGATTGTGGAGACGCCCCGCCCTCGTGTCGTCCGAGCCGCCAGGCTCGATTGTATCCGCTCTGCTGTTAATTGTTAATTGTTAATTGTTAATTGT
>CAYNMA010000295.1:0-1262 GCA_964398075.1 uncultured Bacteroides sp.
GTCGGACGGGTAGTGGACAATAGAGGGTTATAGTGGACAATAGAGGGTTATAGTGGATTATAGAATGTCGTTGGGATAAGTTGTATTGTTTGTGAGTTTATGTTAGTGAGGTTTGGTGGCGTCTTTTGCTTTGGTGTTGAGTGCTTTGATGGTTTCTAGATAGTCCTCTTCGACTGGGGAGAGGGTGCGTTCCTTATATTTCTTATACTCCGCCTCGGCATATTCTTTGGCTTGTTCGTAAGACACTGTGCCTTTGCCCTCCAACACGGGTCGGTTATTGGCGCGTATCAAGTTATCCAACAAATCGAGATAGTCTTTCATGTACAAATGTTTATGCAGTTTGGCTTGCATCTCGGCAAAGTCGAAGAAACCAGAGACCAGGCTCTTCATAGCGTCTAGCTCGTCAGGTTCCATATAGTTCTTAGCCACGGTGACCTCCGCCTTGACAGGTTGCCGTCCTTTGAAAGAGCGTAATCCCATGAAGGGTTCAACGGCATTAGCACGCTCACGGATGAGTTCGCCTGCAGTGTGTTCGTGGATAGCGAAATGGAACTTGTTTTGATAGGCAGCAAAGAACTGTCGGCTCTCCTCGGCGGTCTTGTCGTAGTCGTAACTTGTGGCATAGAGGTCGAGCACCTGTCGGTAGATAAGTCGTTCGTCGGAGCGGATATCTCGAATGCGTTCGAGTAACTCTTTCCAGTAGTTGCCTCCGGCATTGCCTTTGAGACGGTCGTCATCGAGTGCGAAACCTTTGATGATATAGTCACGTATGCGTTGGGTAGCCCACTGGCGGAATTGCACACCTTGGATAGAATTGACACGATAGCCCACAGAGATAATCATATCGAGATTATAGTAAGCAACATTATAGGATTTACCATCTGCGGCAGTTGTTGCAAAAAATGCAACAGCTGAATCGGCAGACAATTCGCCAGTGTCAAAAACATTCTTTATATGTCTACTGATAACGGACTTATCTCGTTGAAACAAGGTAGCCATTTGGTCTTGCGTAAGCCAAACTGTTTCGTTTTGCAGTAGCACATCTAACTGGGCAGCGCCATCAGCCGATTGGTAGATGACCACCTCGCCATGGGTTTGCGTGTTGTCGGTTGGGTTCATAAGCAATGGGTGTTTCTTTAACAGGGGCAAAGATAGGGGGAATTGTTGAGATATGCAAGGGGGATTTCTGTTTTCACTGCGTGGGGGCTTATCTCCTTGCCGCAAGCGGCTTTATGTTTCCTTGCCGCAAGCGGCAGAGAAAT
>CAYNMA010000296.1:0-1247 GCA_964398075.1 uncultured Bacteroides sp.
GGATTGGGAAAATCTCAATACCCTACCCCAGTTAGTCCCGACTAACATAAATGATGTATACATGTAATGGCATAAATAAAAAGACTCTAGCTCTCGCTAGAATCCTCTTTGTCTTTATTAAGTTGTTCATCAATAGATTTAAGTTGCTCTTGTGTTGATTTATCTATTGTGATTGATTTGTTAGATTTGATAGCATTGATGATTGCTATTATGGTGCTTACTAGGATTGATATGCCTACTATTATTAGATAAATGTCATTAAAGGTCAGTGCTAAGGTACTAGCTGCAAATAGACAAGTAGTGTTATTATTCATTATGCTAGTGTCCATCCTTTATCTGTTGCTATCTTCTTATCTTCATCTGTAAGTTTAGCAAGATTAGTTGAGCCAATATTTAATGTCTTTGTTGTAGTAGTTGGTATCAGTCCATTATTGAATATCCAAATGTAATGTTCTCTTTCATTGCCATCTTTTAGTTTGATATTACAACTTCTATCAATATTCCATAATTTGTAAATCCCCCCAGTATTAATATTATCTTCACCAATTTCAATGCTAAATTTTCCTTTAGTACTGCAATCTATTTGCACATCTGCCATATTAGAACCTTGGTTATCTCTGTAAACATTCATATTTCCATTTACTCCTAAATGATTGCTATCAATATTTGGCATTACAATACCATTGTAAGTACTTCTTAATCCACTCTTGCCCCAACAAGGCATAGGATTATCTCCTTCACTGAACATTAATGGAACTCTTTTGCCCCAATTAAGGGTAGTTGTATTAGTTCCAAAGTTTGAAAATGCAAATTTACTGGTTATTATCATATTGCCATTACATCTATTGCAAATAAATCTTGGCTTATCATCATTGATAGGTGCTTGCCAGTTTAATGAGACTGTCCCATCAAGAATATCACTATCTTGCCAAATGATTACTTTGCATTTAGCCCATAAGTCAGTATTGCCAATAGCAGTAATGGCACTTACTTGTTGCCAATCATTTTCTACTTTAACAATAGTGGCATTTAATTCACTTAAAGTAAAGGCATTAACTCCTTCTGTGTAATCTACTTTGCCATCTAGATAATTCCATCTTACCCAATCTGTAATTGAACTAAAGAAGTACTTCTTTTGTGTAACTCTTACATATGGCATATTAGTCTTCCTCCTTAAGTTTAGTTAAATACTCTTGATATTCTTCATCACTAACTTCAACATAGTTATCTTTTGAATCATAACAACC
>CAYNMA010000297.1:0-1244 GCA_964398075.1 uncultured Bacteroides sp.
GCATATTAAAAATAAATAAAGACTAATTAAGATATGAGATTCAAACAGTACTTCGTCCCAAAGAAAGGAAGGGACAGTTACCCCAACGGCAACGGTAACAGTAAATAGAAAAGAGGAGAGGGGTTGTCAGCCGTGACAGCCCCTTTAATGATAAAAAAGTGTATATGAAGAAGAGTGTATATGTCACGATAGTGCTTTGGATAGTCCTCGCACTTATCAACATTGTTTCCCTGTTTTTAGGCAGGAGCATTTTCCTTATTGTCGCCAACAGTCTGTTCGGCTTGATGAATGTGGTTACCGCCATTGCGTTGGTTGGACTCATGGTATCGGGAAAAGTAGAGATAGAAGGAGGGGATAAGGATGAGTTGTAATTGCAGCAAGCAGACTCAGAGAAGAGCACTCGCTGAGAACAGCCCTGTTCCTGCACCAACAGTAAAGATAATAAAAAAGGAAACAGAGCAAGAAAGCAATGAGTCAGAAACAGGAGCAACAGCCTCAGGAGATGGGGTTTTGGGAGACAATCAGGACAGCAGTCAGTCATAACTTTTGGTTTTATTTTCTGGCTGTGACGGCAGTGGGGCTGATAATAGCCTCGTTCCTGCTTCCACCTGTGGGAGTCATTGACAACAGTGTTCTCGCGGCAGCGGGTGAGATATTTGCGTTCGCTGCGTTGGGAACTCTCGTGCATGCCATAGACAAGGGCAAGACTGCGAGGGTTATGCACGGGAACACCTCACTTGAAGTCAGTGACAGGAATGATGATTTACCCGAAAGGGTACCTGATGGTATGTCGGAAGGCATACATGAATAATGTAAATCTAAAAAATAAAAAAGTAAAGAAATGGCAAAGATGAAAGTAAGTGGAGAAACTCCTTTCAAGGCAAACAAGGACAACTTCGCAATCGGCTACTCAGCAAGTGGCTACACCCTCAACTATTCGGTTGACAAGGAGAATTGGACTCCTTATTCTGCGGCAACTCCCGCTAACGAGGTATGCATAGTCAACGGTGTCGTTCCATACATGTGGTTCAAGTTGGCAGGAAACACTGGGGAAGTGGAAATAAATGTTTAATTAAAAAAAGACTTTTATATCATGATTATAGATTTCAATGGAAATGGCGGTGGCGGTGGCGGTTCCTACACTCTGCCTAAGGCAACAGAAACCACACTCGGTGGAGTGAAGATTGGCGATGGCATTTCAATAGATACCGATGGCAAGATTAGTGCCTCAGGTGGTGGCGGAA
>CAYNMA010000298.1:0-1241 GCA_964398075.1 uncultured Bacteroides sp.
TTTAGTGTATGAAAAGAAGTTTTTTATTTAGTGCTATTGTTGCATTAGCAGTAGTACTTGTAGGCTGCAACGACAACAAGCCTACTGGAGATGGCGATTACACATCTATCTCATTCAAAGAAAGTGCAATTACAATGATCTGCGGTGATACAACGAACCTCAGCCTGTTGTATCAACCAGCGACTCTGTCTCGTCCTAACGCAGAGTGGTCTTCGGCTGATACCGCATTGGTAAAGGTTATCGGCAAAGGTATTATCGTTGCCGCTTCAGATACTATCGGTACAACTACTGTCACCGCAAAAGTAAATGATCTCGTTGCTACTTGCGAAGTAACTGTTGATACCTATAGGAATTTGATTGGATTTGGTAACATCATTTGTTTCAATGGAGAGGCTGTAGGTGATGTAAAAGATACCACCTTAAAGAATGGAAAAACATATAAGATTCAATTCGAGAAATGTCCAATCCTTTTGATAGATAATTTGGGATTTGACTCAAATACGGGCGCAGGTAGTGGTTATGCTATCCTTGACAGCACTATGCTTTATGTCATTACAGAAGGTGACTACAAAGGATACATATTCTCTAACTTTGGTGCTATATTTAGAGAGGATTCATTGGATCAGGAGTATGCAGCATTGGTAGGTAATTACGATCCTACAATTGTTGGTCCTGCATGGGAAAAATACTTAACAACACCAGTAACAACCGAAGAGGAAGTTAAAAAAGCATATGATGAATTCATTGCAGAATACGAAAAGGGTTTAACAGGAGCTCAAGTTGTAGCAGCAAGTAGTTCCGATGGCAATATTTGGAGATGGAGTTCTATTAGTTATGGTACAGTAACTGATGGTTATTTCGTTGAGTATTATGACGACGAAGATAATCTTGCAATTCAATACGATGTTGAAGTTGAATGGTTGAACTATGTTGGATATGGTTTAGGTTTAGCTATTGATTGGGATGCATCAATGGAAGAAGACAGCGTTATCATTAAAAAACCATACACCAAGGATTGCGAGTTAAAGCATTATACATCGAATAGTGCTGTTCAAGCAATGCCAAGTTTAGTAAAGTCTAACAACGCATTAAACAGTGCTAAACTAAACAATACAGTTTTTGAACTTAAAGGACAGAAACTGCAAGTTATGCCTCGCGAAGCATTGCGATAAGACTTTCATAAATTATTATTGGTGTCCGGTAAACTTCCGAATCCAACAAAAAAGCTCTCTTATCCTCAG
>CAYNMA010000299.1:0-1238 GCA_964398075.1 uncultured Bacteroides sp.
CCAACACTTGCTGAGATGACTAATAGTTCGTGCGAATAGTTCGTGCTAAACGGATAACAACCAAATAGACTAAATAGACTAATCATGAGGAAACTATTCTTTTTGTTGGCAGGGATTGTATGCAGTCTGCTGTCTTTCGCCCAGACCAACCAAGCCGTCTGGAACAACGGCCGCATTCAGTTCGCGCAACCTATCGCCAATATCGACAGCCTCACCTTCACCGGAAAGGTTGCCGAGAGCGATACCCTGCATCTCATCCTGCCGAGGTCAACACAACAAGGGGTACAAGACCCTACAACCATTACCCAAACATCGGCACAGACCAACCAAGTTGTTTGGAACAACGGTCGCATTCAGTTCGCAACGCCCTTTGCCAATATAGATAGTCTCACCTACACAGGAGATGTGACCCAGAGCGACACCATGCATCTTCTTCTGCCGAGGTCAATACAACAAGTGGTACACGACACCGTCTATATTCATGATTGTGACTTATCTCCTGATGGAGTCGAGGCGGTTGATCTCGGTCTGCCAAGTGGCATCAAATGGGCATCGTGCAATGTCGGAGCAACGACACCCGAAGGTTATGGCAGATATTATGCATGGGGTGAAGTAAGTAGGAAAACGGACTACTCATGGTCTACTTACAAGTATGCCAATGGTAGTAACACCACACTCACGAAGTATTGCAATGATACTACTTATGGGAATAATGGCTTCAAAGATGCCAAGAGCACGTTAAAAAATGAGGACGATGCTGCTCTATTGAATTGGGGCTTTGCATGGCGTATGCCGACACAGGCAGAATGGGAAGAACTTGTTAACAACTGCACATGGACATGGACAACACAAAATAATGTCAATGGTTATTTAGTGAAAAGTAATACAAACAATAACTCTATCTTTCTGCCCGCTGCGGGATATCACAACGAGAAGAAGTTCCGCAATGCGGGTTCGTACGGCTACTACTGGTCCGCGTCCCTCAGTTCGGACGTCCCATACTACGCGTGGCGTGTCACCTTCAGTTCGGACTCCTATAAAGGGGAAGGCAGCTATCGCTACCGCGGTTACACTGTTCGGGCTGTCTGCCAATAGAACACTTATAGGTGTAGTGAATATGCAGAAGACCTATTCTGCCGTTATAATGTGAACTTACGATTGCTCGATTGGGTATGCGATGCAATGTGGAGACGTGAAGCGAAGGCAGGTGCGTAAGCACTGAGTCTGCCTGAGCGAGT
>CAYNMA010000300.1:0-1230 GCA_964398075.1 uncultured Bacteroides sp.
TAAGCAATGATTATGAAGACTTAGATAACAAGCCTACAGATATTCCCTATTTCACCACAGAAATTGTGGATGGAGTTGAATATCTTACGCTCGTTTACACACTAAAGGAGGAAGGCTAATGGCTACAGAACAGCGGGTACATCACCCTAGCGAAGAAACACTTTTACGCTGTGCGGTCGCGCTAGAGGAACTTATTTATGGAGACGATTCATCACTTGATATTGCTCGCTCTATTGTTGATAGGTCTATCAAATCATACTCTGACGACCAGATAACTAAAGTGGGACAATATGCGTTTAACACGTGCGAGAATTTAACCGCGGTAAGCCTGCCTGTGTGTACGAGTTTAGGGGATTACGCGTTTGGTGGTTGCTCCAGCTTGGCGAGTGTGGAGTTGCCTGCGTGCACGAGTTTAGGGGATAACACATTTTCCTATTGCACCAGCTTGACGAGTGTGGAGTTGCCAGCGTGCACGAGCATTTTTGGGTGGTACACGTTCGCAAATTGCACCAACTTGTCGAGTGTGAATTTGCCTGCATGTACGAATTTAAGAGCTCGTGCGTTTCAAAATTGCACCAGTTTGAAAAGTATAGAGTTGCCTACGTTAGAAGAACTAGACGACTCAGAGCACTTCTACCAATGCGATAAACTGCAAACTATAGATTTTGGCGGAATTACTTCAAGCATCCCTGAAGGTTGCTTTTCTTCTTGCTACTCCCTCACCGCCGTAATCATTCGCACCACGTACAAAGTCATCGGGCTATCTTCAACAGGCGCATTCTCCAACTGCTACCACTTCCATGGCACAGTAGATGCCACCTATAACCCTGACGGCTTGAAAGACGGCTATATATACGTCCCCGACACGCTAGTCGATAGCTACAAAACCGCCACAAACTGGGTAACGCTAGCCGACCAAATTAAACCGCTATCCGAGTTACCAACCAAATAAAAGGAGGACCCCAATGGCAGACAATACTAACTATACAACCCAAACAGGACCAATAGTTCGCATAGCAAAAGCATTGGAAAAGATGGCTTCTGCTGGTGGGAACTATGCTCCGCTTAACAGCCCTACCTTTACTGGCACTCCAACCGCGCCAACGGCTACTGCTGGCACATCAAGCACGCAAATAGCAACTACTGCGTTTGTATCAGACGCTATCAACACAGCAATCACGGAGGTAGAAAATGGCACTTACTAAAAAACTTGACGCGATAGGCGCGGCC
>CAYNMA010000301.1:0-1226 GCA_964398075.1 uncultured Bacteroides sp.
ACGATTTACAATTTACGATTTGACGATTGATAATTATTGGTATTATGAAAAGATATTTTTTTGGATTGGGGGTGATGGCCCTCGTGGTTGCAGCGTTGATTGGCTGCGGTAAGAAGAGTACGGAAACGATTGATTATCTGCCATGTAAGCAGCCGCAAGACGGTGGATGGGGGTTTGTGGATAGGCAGGGAAAGGTCTATCTGGCAGACGCCTTCTCGGAACAACCGAGTGCGGTTCGTGAGGGCGTTTTTTCGGTTCGAGAGAATGGGAAATGGAGTCTGTATTCGTTTGATACTGAGCATCCTAAGGCTATTTTGCAGGACATGGCATTGGTTGGTCAGCCTCGTGATGGCGTGCTCCCGGTGGCATATCTGGATGGGTCGTTTGCGATAGCCGATTTGCAGGGCAATGAACTAGCGAAAGTGACTGAGTATGAGGGGAATGAGGTGCTTGGATCGGATTTGCGTTTCGATAAATATGGCTGGTTGTCCGTTTATACTTCGGATGGGCATGGTGATGTGCGTAAGTTACTGATTGATAAGTCGGGACGGTTGGTTTTCTCGCCTGATGCGGCGTACGACCCGACTATGTGGTCGCAGTTGGGTGAGAACTTGATTTTTGGTGGAACGGCGCATGCTGATGATGAGGCGTCGGACGGGTTGGCGTTTGATCTAAATAACAGAGTATTAGAAGATTGGAGCAGGATTGCAGGTATGCAGGACGGTGTGGAGACGTTTGACGGTTATGTGGTGACGACGCTGGATCGGGGTGTTCGGATCTATGACACGGCTGGCGATGGGCGTGAGGCTCGGGTTGTTTGTCCGGATAACGTGCTGGATGTGAGGGCGATACGTGGGGATCAGTATGTTTTCTTGGGTAAGGATTGGCGTTATGGCGTGATGCGTTTTGATGGTACGATGGCGTTAGAGGCTGATTATGAGTCGGTTGAGATATTGAATGAGGGTTATCTGGCTCGGCTTGATGGGCGTTATGTGCTGCTTGACGGGCGTGGTGAGCGGGTTAAATGGCTCGATTGGGATCGTCTTGTGCGTGTGGATGGGTTTGGTTGGATTGGCGAGTTGGATGAGCGGTATTATGTTGTGGATGAGGCGTTTAGAGGTGTTGGGGAAGGGATGTGGTCGATTTGCAAGTAGACTCTTGGTTCCCAGCATGCACTGCGTGGTTGTTTTTTCCTTGCCGCATGCGGCAGAGAAATAAAGAGAAAG
>CAYNMA010000302.1:0-1223 GCA_964398075.1 uncultured Bacteroides sp.
CTTTCTTTCATTTCCTTTAATGTTCGCTCGCCCGGCGAGCGGGAGTCTTTTTATTTCTCTTGCACGCAGTGCAAGTCTTTCTCTTTATTTCTCTGCCACGCAGTGGCAAGGAAAAGAACCCACGCAGTGGCAAGGAAAGAAAAAAGAGATAGTCTTTTGTGGTTTTCTAGTATTTTCCCACGGAGTAGGATCCCCCCCACCACCATGCTTTGATAATTTTCTCCATTTTTCGTGAGCACGCAGTGCGAGCAGGAGATATCAGAATGGAACGGCACGCGGTGCAAAGGGAATAAAAAGCACGATATATATACACGACATAAAAGGCAACCCTTCGGGTCGCCTTTATCCGTCCTGCTATCAATAATGATTCTTAGGCGAGTTTATTGATATAAACAGCCAATTTCGACTTGAGATTAGCAGCTTTATTGCGATGAATGATGTTACGCTTTGCCAATTTATCGAGCATACTCGATACCTTTGGAAGCATAGCAGCAGCCTCTTCTTTATTAGTAGTTGCCCGCAAATCACGAACCGCATTACGTGCAGTCTTTGCATAGTAATGATTGTGCAACTTGCGCTTCTCAGTCTGACGAATTCTCTTCAAAGATGATTTATGGTTTGCCATCTTGTATAGTACGTTTATCTGTTAAAGTTAATTATTTATTGTAGCCCATAGCAGAATCGAACTGCTCTTTCAAGAATGAAAATCTTGCGTCCTAGCCGATAGACGAATGGGCCTTCACTCACATTTAAAACATATCCTCAAAACTCCTTTGACGGAAATCGGCTGCAAAGGTACGACAACTTTTGCGAACTCACAAGTCTTTGAGCAATTTTTTTATTACGTGTACAATTTTTGCGATTCATAAATGCAATATCAGCAAAAAAAAGATGCATCTCATCGACGCATCTTTTTTTTACTTTGTCAAACTACTTATTTCAAGCAATCGCTCTCGCTCTTGTTAAGACGTTTGCTCTTGATGCTTACTGAGCTCTCGTCTGCACCCAACTTAACAGCAGCATCCTTTTGATTCTGCTCATAAGTCTTGAGCTCATTCTTTGTTCCCCAATAGGGATTGGTAACTGAGGTCTCAATACCAAGAATTTTGTAGGTAGATGTTACCTCATAGCAGTAGTTAGTGTCACCGCAAGCGGTCATCATTCCAGCTGCCAAAACTACAGCAGCAGCAATTAAAGTTTTCTTCATAACGATAAGTATTTGA
>CAYNMA010000303.1:0-1220 GCA_964398075.1 uncultured Bacteroides sp.
TCTCGCTGATAAATATCCCGATATTTCACCTTATGCGTATTGCGGTTGGAATCCGATAGGAAATATTGATATGCATGGAGATAGTATATTTATTGTGCAGGGAAAGGATCATTTATTGTATAAAGACGGGACCCTATATAACACTGATAATACATTATATTCAGGTGCTGTAAGTAAGTATACGAAATCGGTAATGAGGGCATTCAGAGATTTGTCTGCCATAGAAGAAGGAAAATCAATAATTTTAGAATTGCAGAATTCTATCAATAATTTTTATGTAGAAAAAGGCGGCAATAGTTTTAAGCCTGCGAGTGTAAGAGCTGCCTGCGGAAATATAGCTGAATTGCGAAATATTGATTCGAGATTGCCAACTGGAGGTAGTAGTGGTGTCATATCATGGAATCCGAAATCATTTCATGGTGGAATAAATGAGAAAGGGGAAAGCTATCGTCCTCCCTATATAGGATTAGGACATGAACTTGCGCATGCAAGAGACGCAAATAGGGGTCTATTATATCCTATTAATGAATATGGAATATATACTCCTATTTTCAATGGCTTATTTAAAGTAGAGTGGCGAGCGGTATATGTTGAAAACATCATGCGCTCTCAAGCGGGATTACCTTTCAGAACCCATTACGGAATAAATGGAAATGGTGGCGGTGTCGGTCCATTGTTATTGTCTCCATTAAGTGAACCATTAAATTATCCATAATTATGAATACATTCCGAAAGTTTGTTGTCTTATTTTTATTAATTATGCTAAATAATAATGCATTGGTATATGCTCAAGACATTGAGCATATCGAAGCACATTCGTACGAGGGTTATCTATTTCCCCGCAATCATCTTATTGCGGGGTTATTCCCAATTGCAAATGGATGCAATCTGAATATCTCACAGATAAATAAAAGTGAAAAAATAATAGGATGTCATATTAATAATCTAAAAAAGCTGTGCCCAGATAAACATATAAATAAGCGTGTTCTGAAAAAATACAAACGCCAATATTGGGGAACCATAAGTAAAAAAGGGCATATTATAGTGAATATATATCTAATCAGTAGCGATTTGGCTGATTACATAAATCTTGAAGAAGATATTATTAATATGTGTGATGGAGGGTGCGATTTTATTTATATTATGGTTGATATCGAAGAAGAGACTATTGTTATAAAACCTAATGGAGTAGCATAGATAGCCAATTTAAGAATGTTAAA
>CAYNMA010000304.1:0-1217 GCA_964398075.1 uncultured Bacteroides sp.
CATTGCCCGACTCGCTATGCATCATACTGGGATACAAACTATTTACATCGGCAGTAACTCCCTTTTTAAATATCTTGTTTTCGCTCCCTCGCTTTAGATAGCACCAGCCCCCGTGATAGCTTTTTCTGACATACTCGTCCGCCGATGAGTACCCATCAATCGGACATTTTATTTTCGTTAAGTCTGGGAAAAATATTTCATAATCTTGAAAATCTATTCCCTTGCGAAAATCTGCTAGACAACAACTCCCGATAGTTAAACGATTATGCCCCTCTGCGAACATGATTTCTAGGGCTTCTTTGACTACAAGCACATCATTTTTAATGTATTCAAGCTCCTCGTCTGTGATAGCACCGACTTCACGCTCTCCATCATATTTTATTGATAGTTTTTTATGAACAGTATTAAATGACTTCGCTATTTTTTCGACTGAAAACGGCAGTAATTTCAAGCTATCTCGTATCTCAATAATTTTAGAATTTAATTTAATCTTAATTTGATACCACTGCCCCACCTCTGATATTACAACTTTAAAACTCTTCGCTCTCATATCTTTGTCGTTTTGCCATCTGCCGTCAAATATCCTATCTGGCGAAGTATATGCTGGGGTATAGCCGTTTTTTAATAACCAGCTTATCCAGAACTCACCATCAAACTTTAAATTATGATAATAAATAAGGACGTGCGACTTGAAATCTGATAAATACTTTAATGTGTCTGCTATGGTTGTACATACATATACATCATTACTGCCCAGCTCGACTACGGCAGATGCCCATACCTCGGTGCTTGTCTGACCATCATAAACTGTTGTTTCAAAATCACCTACAAAAAACTTTACATTCTTTTTTCGTTGCATTCTATTCCTCCCGATATTTATTCATATACATAATCAACGAGCATATCGCTCAACTCCATTGTCCACATATTCATATTTAATATGGTAACTAACCTCTCGGACGTGATTTCGATGGTTTCCTGGTCGCTAGGCTCGTATAAGATTTTAATGCACTGTGATATTTCTTCCCTTTTCGCGATTATATACTGCCGATATTCTTTAGGTTGCTCTGCCATGTGGTCTTGTATTATTTTAATACATATACTCTTTAAATTATCGTAAGTATGCCCATAACGGCTATACATATGTCGGATACGCTCTATGAGCATATCAACATTTTCAATTGTAGGTAGCGAGTCTATATCAATATCGCCTCGGT
>CAYNMA010000305.1:0-1205 GCA_964398075.1 uncultured Bacteroides sp.
CTCAAAAAGTGGAGAAACATCCCAAGTAGTAACAAAAAGTAGTAACAAAATAACGAAACGTGGAATTTTTAGAACATCCCTAAAATAAAAATCGGTTTCCTTTGCACTGCGAGCGACTTTTTTCTCCTTTGCACTGCGTGCAAGAAAAAATAGAGAAAAAGAACGAAAGCATTAGCGAGTTCGAAAATTACAGAAAAGGGACAAACGCAACATCCTCAGCATGTTGCCCTCCAGTAGAGACGGTATTCCATACTGTCTCTATTATTATCTCTATAATCCACTATTCACCCCCCCCTCTCTCTATTGTCCACTATAACCCTCTATTGTCCACTAGAACATCTAGTTCCTCTAGAACAGCCCCGCAGGGGCGATCTAGTCCTTCTAGACCCTCTAGATCTTCAAGAAACCATCCCATTCTTTTAATTTCTGTTGCCACGCAGTGGCAACTCTTTCTTTTTATTTCTCTGCCGCGCAGTGGCAAGGAAAAACACTCACCAGCAAGGAAAACGCTCCCCCTCCCGTAGAGACGGTATTCCATACCGTCTCTCAATTTTAGCCCTTCAAGTTGGGGACGCGGGCGCCTCGCCCGCGGTTAATCGATGGTTGGCTAGCCTCTCTAGAACAGCCCCGTAGGGGCGATCTAGATCATCTAGATCATCTAGAACTTCTAGATTCCATTACCCCCCCCCTACCTCCATCCGTCCTATCCGCCCTACAATCCTCCTCCCTTTAGGGAGGGGTTAGGGGTAGGCCCATCTCTTTTCCCCCCCCCCCTCTATTGTCCACTATAACCTCTATTGTCCACTATCTGTCCGACCATACTATGTTGGGGACGCGGGCGCCTCGCCCGCGGGAATGATGCTGCGATTGTGGAGACGTGAAGCGAAGGCAGGTGCGAAGCACTGAGTCTGCCGGAGCGAGTGGAATAATCGTTCGAGCCTTCGGCGAGATAAGAAGTCCTGTGGACTGAACAAGAATACCGTCTCGAGCCCTCGTGTCGTTCGACGATTGTGGAGACGACACGCCCTCGTGTCGTTCGAGCCGCTAGGCTCGATTGTATCCTCTCTGCTGTTAATTGTTAATTGTTAATTGTTAATTGTTAATTGTCCCGCCCTCGTGTCGTCCGGGTCGCCAGACCCGTTTGACCATACTATGTTGGGGACGCGGGCGCCTCGCCCGCGGTTTTATGACAATAATCCCAATCT
>CAYNMA010000306.1:0-1197 GCA_964398075.1 uncultured Bacteroides sp.
TTAGTGCTTTATGGAAATACTTCTATAAGATTGCTTTAGAGAGTGGAAACGATAAGGATAAAGTAAGAGCTAGTAGATTACATACACTTTTGCTTACATCTAACTATCCATATTGTTATTTAACAAGGAGGGAAACACCATGGATAGAGTAATGAAGTTTATACTTCAAGGTAAAGTATTAGATACTACCTTTAAGAAGACTGTATCACATGAAGGTGTCTTTTATTCTGTAAACTGTCGTAGTTTCCTTAATGGATACACTACTAAACCTGAATTACTATGGGAGGAAAAGAAATGAATATTAGTGTTGATTATAATGATTTAGAACATATGTTATCCTTAATTGACTTCTATATGGATAGATATTGGGAACTATGCCCTAATAAGGAAGATAAGGAAACTAGGCTGGTATTTGACCAAGATGATGATTTCTTAAACAGCATGCAGGAGAAGTATGATGAAAGAATTAGATGATATGAACTATTACATGCAACTTGCAGATAATTTATACTATCCTAAGAAACTAATAGGAACTGCTATTCCTTTCTTTATGTATAAGGGTTTGTATACACTCTTAACTACTAAAGACCAAAATTGGTTGTTTACATGGAATAATGAAGGTCATTCTATGCATTATACATGCACAGTAAAGCTGTATAAAACCAGATTAAAGCAGATGCAGCAAATGATGAACAGAACAGGTAAACAATATCCTGATTGGAAAATGTATGTTGAACCTTTCAATTTAGCATTAGCTGAATTGGATGAAAGAAAAGATAATCCTACTTTCCGTGGATACAACTACATTATTGGGTGTATTGGTACTATGGAAAGATTAAAAGAGAGGTTTAATTATGACTAGAAAATACAAGCAAGTCACCATTATATTTGATGATAAGCATTTACCTTGTGTATTTGTTAATTCACAAGATGCAATAGGTGTATTTGAAAGGTTATTACAAGACCCTGTTCAACAAGCACCTAGACGTATTCTTAATAATGCATTTGATAATGTGTTTACTATCATTAATGATGCTATTGCTCATGATGAAGAGAAGAATACTTTGTTCTTGCTTTTATATGATTTATATGCTATAAAAGTTGCCCTTAATGTTATCATTAGAGGACATCGTATTATTGGCATAACCTTAGATAAGGAAACATAATTATGGAAGCGTTACAAATCCTTGAAAAAGA
>CAYNMA010000307.1:0-1188 GCA_964398075.1 uncultured Bacteroides sp.
TTTTGCCGGAATTTGCCGAAGTTTTCCGTTTTTTGCCGGAATTTGCCGAAGTTTTTGTGATAAAAAAGCGGGTAGATTTGGAGATGTGGATGGAAAGCAGTAATTTTGCGGAGTTGAAAAGAAAGAATGACCTAAAATATAGAAGGATATGGCAAAGAAGAAAGACCCCGAGCAACTGCGAAGAGAACAGTTAGGGAAAGAGAGTATGGAGTTGGTAATCAAGCGTAGTGGAGTGCCAAAGAAGAAGATAATTGAGCATGCTATGCACGCATTCTTTGTGCAGAATATGGATTTACTAACACCAGAGGAACGTAAGAAGTATAAGAGTGTGATTTTATGATAGAGAGGAATAAACCAAGACTCCGTCGTATCTATATTGACACAAATGTGTTGATAGGTAATTTCCGAGGAATAAAGACAGATGTACAAGCAATAGCGTTTCTGTTCAAACTACGCGACTATGAGTTGTACACTTCAACACTGGCACTATCACAGACGATATCCACGCTTCAAGGAAGGCGAAAGGACATGACCTATAAGAAACAAATCGTTGATTATATCAAGATGTTAAAGCATAAGATAAACACAATAGGTTTTTCTGAGGGAGATATCGATGCGGCGTTGGAGTTGGATAATGTTGATATAGAAGATAATATCCAGTTTGTGTTAGGTAAAAAGATGGGATGTTGTACCTATATTACAAACAATGTGAAGGATTTTCGATATAATACAGTGTTTGTGGTGGATACGAAACATGTCCGCAACGCTGTGATATGATTACTCGAGGTCGATGCCGTAGTGGTAACAGATGTATTTGACGGCGGCAGGAGTGAGAAGACGACGAGAAGTACAGCCGAGTGGTTGTAGTTCGTGCCAGATGGAGTTGATATAAGTGCGCAGCGTGCGCTCAGAAACTCCAGCGGCTTGCGCAAGTTGCTTTCGGGACATGTACTTCATAGTTTTTTTTCGTAGCGGCAGTGATTTTTTTGTGTAATTATTTGTGTATATACAGAAAAAGCAGTAATTTTGCGGAAAATATAGCATTTATAGGATGCTTTGCAAGTCAGTTTGTAAGTTGGCCTGGGGGGGTCAGAAGTCAAACTGACTTGTTTTGTTATTATACTGAAAGTTAGTAATGGAGTATTCTATTGATAGATTATTCTTTTTATATCCAATGATAAGTTTAGC
>CAYNMA010000308.1:0-1187 GCA_964398075.1 uncultured Bacteroides sp.
AGTTTAGGAGAAGTTGAATTGGTTGAAAAGTTGTTTATTAGTTTATGGGTTTTGCGTTTACACGTTGTTGAGAATGAGGTTTATTAGTTTAGGTATTTAGAAGTTTAGATTTGAATATTTGGCTAATATTTGGCAATATTTGTTCCAAAGTTTAATCTGTTTTTAGCACAGCGGTCTGTCGTCCTTTAGCGCAGCGGTCCGTTGTCTGTTTATGACACCTTCATGTTAATACACTGCAGGTGTCCGTTTAAGTCGTACGACGGTGCATTGTTCTTGTTACTATAGTAGAAAATCCGTACCTTTGTGCGCTTTTTTTCGTAGTATGAAGAGTCGTAAGTTTGTAGGTTATCTGTGCGGTATATTAGCCGCTGCGTTTTATGGATTGAATCCACTGTTTGCCTTGCCGTTATATGCCGATGGCATGGATGCGGTATCGGTGTTGTTCTTCCGGTATGTGCTGAGTCTGCCCATGTTGGCTATCCCTATGCTGGTGCGCCATATCGATTTCCGTTTGACCGCGAAGGAGGCACTGCAACTGTTTGTATTGGGTATCTTGATGATGCTCTCGTCGCTTCTGCTCTATGAGTCGTATCTCTACATGGATGCGGGTATCGCAAGTACGATCCTATTCTTATATCCTATCATCACAGCCTTGTTGATGGCTTGTGTGTTCCACGAACGCGTGTCGCTCTTGGTGTGGGGTTGTTTGCTTCTTGCCACCGTGGGTGTGTTTGTGCTGTGCGACATGAGTGGCGTGTCGCATGTGAGTGTGCGAGGCGTGGTGTTGGTTATCTTTTCCACCCTGATGTATGCGGCTTATCTGGTGTTTATCAACAAAGGACATATCACGCAGATGCCGCCTATCAAAGTCACTTTCTTTGCCCTGCTGGCAGGCGGAATAGGTCTAGCGGTGGCACTGCTCCTGCAAGGCGGACTCGTACTGCCGCAGGGACTGCATTGGGGCTATAGCATCGGGTCGGCACTGTTCTCTACAGCCCTATCGCTCACCTTCACCACGATTGCTATCCAGTGTATCGGGTCGACGCAAACCGCTATCATGGGGGCTATGGAACCGCTCACGGCTGTGTTTATCGGCGTGATGGTGTTTGGCGAACAACTGACCGTGCGGTCGGTCATCGGTATCGTGATGATTGTAGTGGCGGTGACCCTCGCCGTTGCAAAACGGG
>CAYNMA010000309.1:0-1160 GCA_964398075.1 uncultured Bacteroides sp.
ATGCACTATCAATATGACCCCGTCGGGAATATAGTGAGCATTGAACAATTAGCGCCACTGACATCAGACCCTTTAGGTGGCGCTTACGCAAACAACTATGCTTATGACAAGCAATATCGCTTGACAAAATCTAATGGCGCAGGAGGCTTCCCGTATTTTTTTATGGCAACCTATTCGCCATCGGGTAGGATGGGGAGTAAGTTTACCTCAACTCCTTCTTGGCAGACCGATCTCTTGTTGGGTTATGATGACCAATATGCTACTCATCAACCACGAACCATCTTTGATCCGAATATCGGCAACCTCAACCTATTCTGGGATGCCAATGGCAATCTCGCTCAGATGGTAGGCTGCAAGCAGAACAGGGCACACTTCCATGAATGGGATGAGGATAACAAGTTGCGCTTTGCTATTGGTGAGAAGTTCGCAGGCTGTTATGGCTATGACGGCAACGGCGAACGCACCTATAAACTAACCGGTACAAGTAGTATCGATCAAGTCAACTCGGGTTATACCGGTGCGCATGTATTGTTGGACAATGCCGTCCTATACCCAAGTCCTTATTTAGTCGTAACGCCTAAGACCTACACCAAACATTACTATGCCGGTACAGAACGTTTGGCAACGGTGATAGGCATGGGTGGCTTTGCGGATTTGGTCCAACCGATTGACCAAGTATTACCGCGAGAAGAAGAACTAATATCGTCTTTCTACTCCTATTACAAAAATAACGATCCATTCCGCTATGATGGTAATTTAAGTAAACACACCAAAACAACTGATATAAACAAAGAGCAACATAGTGAGATAGACTACCAATGCGAGTCTGTTATGTTGTATTCGCTCGATTTACTCGTTCAAAAGGATATCTTGCTTCACGCGATTGCTGCCAATGAACTGGCTAATGAAGCGGAGCAGGAGATATTCTTCAGTCATGGCGACCATCTTGGCTCGGCACATTGGATTACAGATCTCAACGCTGCACCTATTCAGTACATACATTATGCACCATATGGAGAACTCGTGGAAAATCAAACCATTGTGGGATACGATGAGCGATACAAATATACCGGAAAAGAACGAGATAAGGAAAGTGGGTATAACTACTTTGGCGCACGGTTCTACTCCTCACCATTCTCTTTTTGGCTCTCCGTTGACCC
>CAYNMA010000310.1:0-1155 GCA_964398075.1 uncultured Bacteroides sp.
TCGAACGCTACGCCTGCACAGCGTTTTGTGACGAATGTGCTAATGAAAGCCCTGAGCCGCATCAAAGGCATCAAGGTGCATCATGCTACACAGGCAGATGCGGAGCGAGTGATGGCACAGGTGAATGGAAGTATCGAATCCCAAGGAGAAAACGAACCGAGTTGGAAAGAAACCTTGTCTGCAATTGCAGCCACCAGCCATGCTATTTCTAACACCGGCACCCACGGGAGTCAATCCAACTCGGAAAGTGGTGCAAAGGTACAACAAGTTTCCGATATAACAAAATCACTGAACGAATTATCGCAAGCCCTTTCGGGGAGCGAAGCCTATTCTCCAAAAGTGTTAATCGCTCAGATTGCGTTAGCACTTGGAATAAAGGGGAGCAGCGCAGGAACACCCTGCTGCAAGAGACCGAGGATGTGGCTCGTGAAGACCAAATCTTCCTATTCGATAATGCGGGCGTGAGCGAGATGGGTACTCGTGTAGACAAGCGCATGGGTGAGATAGGTGAGTATTTCAAAGACAAAGATTTGACTCCCGAACAGCGTGCGATAGTAGATGTATTCAGCGGAAAGCAGGGCAACGCCGCTATTACATTTACGGATGCAGAAGGCCAAGAACGCACACTGCATATCCGTAGTGGTAATGAGAATAAGGGCGGTGTGAAACACGCTATATTCCGCCACTATAATAGTGGTCAAAGCAACTTTAGCGCAGAAGATATTGCCAAGATTAACACAATTTTAGAGCAAGGTCAGCGTACAGAAAAGGAGAATGGGAATGTTGAGTATAAGTACACCGATGAGAGCGGATGCACCTATACCGTAGTGAGCGGAATTCGGAATGGTATTGAGGGATTTGTAACATTTTATACAAACAAAGAGGCACTCCCAACAACCTCGCAGAACACGCAATTAAGCGCGCAAGAGAAGGAGAATGCCTCTAATTCGACTGCAAAATTACAACAAAAATCTGAGACTACCAAATCTGAAGATAAAATTGAGTTGTTGCAGACTCCGAATGGCACAGTCTATGGTTGGTCTATCGGTAATGAGATATGGTTAACGGACGAGGGTATGAACCCTGAGACGCCTATCCATGAGTACACTCACCTCTTTGCCAAGCAGATGCAGCAGGCAGATGCGAAGGCATGGA
>CAYNMA010000311.1:0-1147 GCA_964398075.1 uncultured Bacteroides sp.
CGCTGGAGGCTCCTGAATGGATGGAGCGGCGAGCGCACTATGTGAAGAATAGTGAGCCAAATGAAGAAGTTTATCAGAATGTAATGTCTTTGAGAAGTGAACCTACCCCACCGATTAAGCCTGAACCAAAGAAAAAGCGTCTGGTGCTGGATGAGAAGAAAGGAAAGAAGTAATGGCTATTCTTAACGAGAAAAATGAAAATACGGTAAAGAACATCCATCTTATGGTGACTTCACTTTGTAATAGGCATTGTCCCTACTGTTGTAATCGCCAATATAATTTGTCTGATATTCCACAAGTTAGTGATGAGGAACTTCAAAAGGCAGAAAATATTTTTATTACTGGTGGCGAGCCTTTTGCTTTTGCTCAGCCAGAGGAAATAGCATTTTATTTAAAATTATGTTATCCCAATATTAAACGAGTTATTGTTTATACCAATGCTCTTGAACTTTATAATTACTTGGCTAATGGAATACATATAAATTATATAGATGGATTAACAATATCTTTAAAAAATCAGGTAGATAAAAAATATTTTATGGATATTGTATCTTTCTTAAAAGAATATCCAAGCTGTAAAAGTAATAGGCTATATTATTTCGATGAATATTATATTGAAGGATTAGATACTACTGGATTTAAGGTTAGCAAACGTGAATGGCAAAGCGAGTTCATTCCCGCACCTGATAGTATTTTTAGGAGGATTTAATATGAAGCTTGAAGAATTAAAGAGACTCGCTCCTATAGGAAAGAAAGTTACGACTACAGAGTGGGATATTTCTGAAGTGGCTTCTGAAGTAAATAATATAGAAGAAATAAAAACCATTACAGCCCGTGAAGACTGTGCGCCTGCAGATTATATTAGTAGGTCTCCTTATTCTTTAAATGATATTTCTCAGGGTTTTCCTATGACTTTTTATTGGATACGTGAAAAACGACATCAAATAATTGTAAAAGGCTACGCAGTTTATGAGAATGATGAAGCTTTTCTATTGGACAATCAAGGTAAACAGTTTTCTTTAAAATTAGAAGGAGAATAGTTTGATGAGCAACTTCTATATCGCAGATACTCACATTAACCACGCAAATTGTCTTCGTTTTGATAATCGTCCATTCTCCACTGTAGAGGAAATGAACGAAGCTCTTA
>CAYNMA010000312.1:0-1147 GCA_964398075.1 uncultured Bacteroides sp.
CATCAGTTAAACGTTCAATCAACATAGAATACAACACATCTTCAGGTACATCAATGTACTCATCTTCCATAGCAATAGTTAATGATTCCATAGCAGTCCTCCTATACTTTAATTTATATGGCTGTAACTGTCATATAAATTAGTCTATGTTGTGCTTTATCATAGAATAATTCCATTATTCTACTTACAGCATCAAGGTTTCCTTTATATTTGAAATATCGTCCTAATTCATGAAGTACTCTTGTAGTCACTTTAATATGCTCTTGCATAGAGATAGTAGCTCCCATATTAGATAGCCAAGAATCACTAAACAAATCTCCATCAAAGTGCTTGTTTAATGCTTCACTGTCTACAACTACTACTAGCCAATTATGGACTACTTTATGTGCTTCTGTTGTACTAAACACTTCAAGTTGTATTTCCATAGCAGACACTCCTATAAAAAAAAAAGGCTATCTATTTCTAGATAGCCTTATGTTAAATAATTAAAGACTAATGATTATGCCATTAAAGCATCTTTTGCAACATCTTGTATGCTTTTATTAGGTAAATTATCTTGCCTATTATCAGGTAAGATAATTCGTGTACTATCAGGCAAACTGTTTTGAACTGTAATAGGATCATCTAATGCATTACCATTGATAATATTATCAAGGTATTCTTTGTTCATTTCAGGTGCACCATAAGCCACATCAACATGCAAATCAGACATCATAGACATAATTGTCCTCCTATGATTAGTTAGATTGTTCTTGTTCAATATGCTCACTGCGAATCAGCATATTCTTAAAGGAATCCACAGTCTTCTTCAAACCATGAAGATTTTTATAAGACTTCACTACATAATCACCAAGTTCATCAGCGAACTTAATCATAAGGTCATGCATAGCATCAGAGACTATGTATTTAGGTTCTTCTGCTTCTTCAACAGGAGCTTCTTCAGTAGGCTTACTGATAAGCTTATTAAGCCATTCATTAAAGTCTTTAGGAGACTGTTCTTCCATAGCTTTAATAGCTTCATCGACAGCTTTAATAGCATCAGCAAGATACTGATTGTTATACCCTTCAACCATATTAGCCATCTTCATGAGCTTATCATGAGAAGGTTTACCACAATGACACTTATGACAAACTTTACGAATAATCA
>CAYNMA010000313.1:0-1136 GCA_964398075.1 uncultured Bacteroides sp.
CAAGGACATTCACAATGCACATTATGTCTGTCCCGCCGACCTAACATTAGCGCACACCAAGACCGACGAGGCAATACGCAAGGCACTCGCAAAAGAGCGATACGAGCAAGAGAAGAAACGCATTGCATCGGCAGAGCAAGAGTATGCCAAACGCATAACGCCCTTCCTGTCGCTAAACCTCACAAACCAGCAGTTCAACATAGCGGTACTGCCCACAGTACAAGCGTTCTACGAGGAGGGGCAGTCCATGCACCACTGCGTCTACACCAACCGATACTACGAACGAACCGACTCGCTCATCCTGTCCTGTCGTGACAAGCAGAACCACCGCCTCGCAACAATCGAGATAGGACTGCCACAAGGCGACATCAAGCAAGTCCGCGCCGCATGCAATCAAATACCTGCGCAATACGATTCTATCGTACAACTACTAACTGCACAGCGCAAACAGTTCAAAAAATTATCAGCCGCAAAGGCTCAATAGTAACATTCTAAATTCTCAAAGTCATGATTAAATCAATCGACCAAGTAATGCAGACTCACCCATTGGTGATAGCAGCCCAACAACTAATCAACTACAGTGTACAACTGCGTCAGCACGGCGACAAGTCCTACCGCGACACGATTATCCGCTTCCAAGAGCGTGATGAACTATCTGCGTGGGAGAAAGTCAAAGAACTCTACGACCTATCAAGTCCAATCAACAAACCCATGCAAATCACGCACATCCGCAGCAACCTGTACCCTCTCTACTCCTTCGCCAACACCTACAGCAAAGATTGGTACTTCGTCCTACATTGGCGCGAACCCACTCTCAACTCTCAACTAACTAACCAAATAAACAACGAGTAAACCCAAAACGCCTAAACAGATAAACAAACAACCAACCCAAAGAGCATCAGTGAGGACAAAAACCTCACTGATGTTTTTTTGTGGTGAAAAATACCATTTGGGGTACTTTCGCCCCGTCTTACAATTTCAGTTTACAAATTCCCAATCGCATTTGTATTCATTAAATAACCTGACTATCAACACATTAACCAATCCAAAATACGAGATTACAAAATTACAATGCATTTGCAATTAGATTCATCACAACTTATTCGATGAATTTTCTCCGCCGAACGAGAGGTTAT
>CAYNMA010000314.1:0-1132 GCA_964398075.1 uncultured Bacteroides sp.
ATTAAACGACCATTTAATTGAGACTGCAAAATTACACTTTTCCCACCGTCTAAACAAATGTTTATGAATATTTACATAGCATTCTCCCTAAAAAGATGTCATATCGTCCCATTTCCTGCACACTACCAAACCTCCTAAAACGCTCATTCTCTATGCAAAAACATTACAAAAGTCTTATATAGGTCTTACGTGGTAAGGTAGTGGTAAGGTAATGGTATGGATATACGACCGACATTTGACCTACTTTGTCTCTATAAAACAAGCCCACATCCTGCTACCAACCTTCATACAACCTGCATATAAGTCCCTGACCTCTTTGTGTGGTTATTGGGTTGTTATTGGGTGATTATTGTGTGGTTATTGCGTTATTCCTATTCCAACTCGCTATCAACTCGCTATCATTTCGCAACTATTTTTATATTACACTCAATAAAACTCAAAACAATATGACTTACGGATACATTAGGGTCTCAACCGACCACCAAAACACGCAGAATCAACATTACGAGATAGAGCAATTCTGTCAGCGAGAAGGATTACACATCGACTCTTGGATAGAGGAAACTATCAGCGGCACAACGACATACAACTCTCGAGCACTCGGACGCCTACTGAAACACACGCACGAGGGAGACCTAATCGTCTGCACCGAACTCTCGCGATTAGGACGAAGCCTATTCATGATAATGGACATTCTAAATCAATGCCTTAGCAAAGGTTGTCGTGTATGGACCACCAAGGACAACTATCGTCTCGGCGATGATATCCAAAGCAAGGTCTTAGCCTTTGCGTTCGCACTCTCAGCCGAGATAGAACGCAATCTTATCTCACAACGCACCAAAGAGGCATTGGCGCGCAAGAAAGCCGAGGGCGTATCCTTAGGGCGTCCCGCAGCAAGCCGCACCGACATCACAAAGCGCAAGTTATATCGTCATCGCCAAAAGATAACCAACATGCTTGCAGCAGGTTACAGCCTCAATCGCATCGCCAAAACACTTCATGTCAGCCGCAATACCATCGCGCGCTGGCTGACAGACCAAGACTAACGCACCGCCTCACCTGTCCGTTGATACAATAAAATGGTCGTTTAATTAGACAGGATGATACAGGTATATTCTCGGAAAGAGGACAT
>CAYNMA010000315.1:0-1127 GCA_964398075.1 uncultured Bacteroides sp.
CTGAGCAGCTATACAATGTGAGAAAAATCATCCTTGAGAGTATGGAAGAGCAAGGTGTTAAAGAATATAAAGTAGGTGATGTAAAATACACTTATGTTAAAGCAAGTGAGAGTAAGCAACTAGATAGAAAGAAAGTAGAAGAATATCTTACACCTGAACAATTAGAAGAGTGCATAAAAAGAGTTCCACGCAAAGCAAGTGTAAGAGTTAGCATTGAAAGAAAAGATGAAGAACTCTTAATTGATGAAGACTAATCAAAATTAAGCGTTATAGAGCGTTTTAGAGTTTAAATGAATAATTTATCGTGAAAACCTTAAAACGCTTGAAAACGCAAAATAGAAAGGAAAAACAAGGTAATAAGGAAATGAATAAAATAATATTAACAGGAAACATAGTAAGAGATGCAGATTTAAAGCAAACAAGTGATGGAAAAGTTTGGTTAAGCAATGCAATAGCAGTAAGAGATGATTATAAATCAAAAGATGGAACATATAATAGTCAATTCTTTGATATAATAGTATTCGGAACTACGGCTCAATATTTGGCGAAGTATTGCCCTAAAGGAACTAAAGTTTTAATTGAAGGTAGACTCGTAAGAGAAGATTATCAAGACAAGCAAGGCAATACAAGACAATCATATAAAATCAATGTAAGTAATGCAGAGAGTTATAGAACTGACACTACGCAAAGTAAAAAACCAAATAATGTAAGTGTAAGCAATGAGAAATCATATGACAGTGAAATCAGTGAAGAAGATTTACCTTTCTAATAGCGAAAGGAAACTAGAGCATAGGATGATAGCCTTAATAATTCTGCTAGGGCTTGAAGCCTTATGTATTATAGCTCTGATAGTATATACAATAATTGTAAACATTAAGTAGGCATAAAATGAGATATAACATCATACATAGAGAAAGAAAAAAGTTTAAGTTTGACAATAGAAGGACAGGGCTTACAAGAATAGAATATCTAGCGAAGCAATTAAACATAAGCGTTAAGAGATTTAATTATTTGCTAGATAACATAAATGGTAATGAAAAGAATATTGCGATATTAAGAGAGTATTTAGAAAGTGATAAGACTTATCAAGAGATAAGCGAAAAGTATAATGTAAGCCGTGAGAGAAT
>CAYNMA010000316.1:0-1123 GCA_964398075.1 uncultured Bacteroides sp.
CTGGAAGTACCAAAAGAGTTCAATATATTTTCTCCAAAGGAGAAGAATGTTCCTTGTGTATTAGTAGTAGTAGCAGTAGTAGTACTAGGAGTAGCAGGAGCAGCAGTACTTTCAGTAGTAGTAGTAGTTTCAACTGGAGCAGGAGTAGTAGGTGCTTGACGCTTAGTAATACCCTCTATTACTTTTTGATAAATATCATAAGCTTGATTGAGAGGTACATTAGCATATGCATTAGTAATAGCTCCCATAAAGGAATCTTCACCCATATCTTGATTAACTGCATCTATACTATAATCAGCTCCCTCTAATGTATAACCACCCATATTATTAATAGTAGTTTCAGCATTTTCCAAATAAAAACGCTCAAAGTTAATACGAGCTACTTCTGCTTCTGACATTATAAGTTTTACAAAATTACCAACAGTAGCTATACCATTTATGTATTCTTCATATGTACCATTAGCTTTATTCTTTTTATAGAACTCTTTTTTAGACATTGCTCCAAACATATGATGCAGATTAGTAGAAGCTAAGGAACTAAGTAATTTAGTGTTACCATACATAGACACATCTTCACCATGTTCAAGTTCTTCACCTGATAATACCTTCTGTACTATATTATGGTAGTGCTTATCAAGCATCTGCAGACCTTTTGAAAAATAATTAAGCATCCAGTTGTATTTCATACTATTCATAGTACTGAAAATACTATAGCAATAGTTACCTTCAGCTATACTATCAAAAGGTAAAACCATAGCATCATGAATAAAGAAGCCTTCTATACCCCTTTGCCTTAACTGTACAATACATTGTGTCATTAATCCTGCATCATAGCTCTGTGTTGTAGCAGCTGTTAATTCCAAACCAATATCTATTAATTCAGGCTTTCTGACAACATATTCGGTAGTACCTATCTTACGACCTATTTTAGTACCTTGTACAGTATTCTCGTAAGTATTATCTGCTAACCCAGTAATATAACTGGAAGCTGTATGTTGAGTATCTCTTTCAAGTTGTTGTGTTTTATACTTAATATCTGCTATGGACAATCCATAGTTAGTGGTATATTCATCAGTATCATCAGGATTACTATTATCATCACTGAAATACTGTTGCATCATAG
>CAYNMA010000317.1:0-1118 GCA_964398075.1 uncultured Bacteroides sp.
AAAATCCTCGCCCTAAAATAAGGGCGAGGTATTATTCTCACGGTACCACCTTAATTTAACAATTTTGTTGTTAATCTTAGTTACTTTTAACGCAAGTTATACGAATAAATTTACTACTATTTCAATTTATCAGCTCCAAAGCTACCTTTAGTTTTCTATACTATCAGAAGCTTTCAGCCAATGACTTCTGTTCTCTTTATAGCTAGTTAAAACTTACTTCTCTTTTTCTTTGCCTTTAAAACTATAATCCATATTATCACATTTTACTATCTATTGCAATAGTTTTAGAAATTTTTGTAAATTTGAAATCTCTAAAATTTTATTATAAAACTAAGCTAAAGTTCTCTTAAGTAAAATTGAGCAAAATTGCTCAATTTCCACTTATAACTGTTAAATTTGCATCAGCTGGTAAAGTAACTACAGGACGAACGCCGAAATAAGTTACAAACGAATCATACAATGCATTAAAGTCTCTTGCTTTCTTACAACACAGATCCGTCAATGCACACCCGACCCCTGGAAAAGGCGTAGCGAAATAATAGGACGCCCACGCTGTATAATCAGTTAAATCATTTATATCAAATAGTCCTAAAGCTGTTCCGGTTAAATCTTGAAATCCTGCAGATCTGTCTGTGTCTGCTCTTGTTGTTCCAGTTGCTTTATTTACTGCTCTATTTAGCTCTGTTAATGTTAAATTATGTACATCTATTATATTTACTCCATCTGCTTTAAAATTTAAGCTTATATTTTCTCCACTTATTGTATTCCCTACTTTTTTAAATATTCCTGCATTTGCCGTACTTGCTGTTATTCCACTTTCTTGATATGTAAATGGTATTTTATCAAATTTATATCTTAAACCATATGCAGCATACTTTCCTTGTGCTTCATCATACCCTTTAGTTGTTTGATATAATGTATCTGTTGTTGCACTTACTTCTGCTTTTGTTGCCCACCAACTATTTGCTCCTCCATCTACTGTATTTCCTATATTTGACTTATAATCAAAATATAATATAGCTGGCATTGTTGTACTTATTATTAATTGATTTCCTTCATCATCACTTCCTAAATATCTCCAACCATTTGTTGCTGTATATTCTGTTCCTGAATACATA
>CAYNMA010000318.1:0-1117 GCA_964398075.1 uncultured Bacteroides sp.
CAAATGCATCAAGGTCTACTGTAATGACGTTACCCTCCGAGTCAAGCATCTTGCCATCACAATCCGGAACTGTATCGTCATAGTACCCTGCTGGACGGAACTCCTTGTAGTAGTCATAGTCAGCGAACTTGACTGCATTTGGAAGGTCATCGTAGGCTATCGTGCCATCATCATAGCTTGAGTCGTACGCGATGTCATACTCTTCACACCATTGAGAGGAACCGATAGCGTAGGTAGTGTCAATCCAATTACTCCAAGTACTTGCAGCCTTATAGGTGTCAACGGCTGAAAGTGGAACAAATATATTTGTAATCGTAGAAGCATTTCCTGCTAGATGTAAACTAAAAGGCGTAGTTGCTCGAACAATGACATTTTTGTATGACGTGTTAGCAAATTCGCGCGAATTAGCGGAAATCGTTCTACTCGGCAAATCTATTGTTTTTATCCCGCCATTAACTCCACCCCATGAAAGGCCTAGATCATTAAAAGTTAAAGATTCAGCTTCACCTTCATCGAAAAAGAAAGCTAGAAGATTAGGCCACCAGTGCTGATGTGCCCACTGATTTACCGTTGTAATTTTACCATAAGCTCTACCTGTAGTGTTATAGACGAATCTAGAAGGAGACACAAGATTACCTGTCAGATTCTTAGGCAAATGTCCATTCCAGTGCCAAACATCATTGTAGGAATCCCAACCATCAGTACCAAATAAAAAGCCTTTTATTGTAGTTATGCTATCCGGTAGTTTCATATTCTCATCCAAACACTTCCATCTGCTTAAGCAATATGTACCCAGTGTCAGCAGTCCGTCCGGAAGTTTGCTGATAGAGCAGCCTATACACTCTCGGAATGCTCCTTCATATAAATGTAGCAAACTGTTTGGCAACTCTGTGAGAGTCATACTTTTGTCTAAATAACAGCAATCAGCACCAACAGCAGTCAAACCTTCTGGCAAATGGTCTAGCTTCAATGAGGAGCACTCTCGTAGACCATTAGTCGCACCTAAGAGTAATTTGAGGGTTTCGTCTGAACAGTTTATTGTTTCTAGTTTAGAACACCCAAGGAATGCGCTAGACCCAATACTCGTTAAGCTATCCGGTAGCGTGACGCTAGCGAG
>CAYNMA010000319.1:0-1114 GCA_964398075.1 uncultured Bacteroides sp.
AGATGATTTGTGGAATTTTATTTAGTAGATGGTTGGCTTGAACGAAGGAGCAATGCGAGCATTGTGACTGAGTGAAAGTCAAGCAGATACCAATAAAAACCACAAAGCACTCAAAAAGCGGAGATACCTCCCAATTAGTAACAAAAAACGAAACGTGGAATTTTTAGAACATCCCTTATGCCATACCGCCTCGCTGCATGATAAAGGCGCACATTGTGTTTTCGTTAGTGTGCTACTAAAACTATTATTTTTTGACAGGGAAACTGCCAATATGGCAGATAATTCTTGCATCACACTATATATAGCAAAAACCGTGCCAAAGTAGAATTTATAGACCACTTCACTATCGTACGGATGACTTAAACGGACGCCTATAGCGTATTAACATGAATGATCATGAATTTTCTGGTCAAAAAATATAAAAAAACGGAAGTCAAAAACTGCTATCAACTCATTATTAACACATAGTCACTAACATGCAATCCCTAACATGCAATCCCTAACATGAAATCACTAACATGCAATCACCAACACGCAGTCACTAACATGAAATCCCCAACATGCAATCCCCAACGTGTAACCACCAACACGAAGTCACAAACTTTTTTTTTTGTCGATTGTTTGTGGGGTTGATAGGAATGTAGTACCTTTGTCGCTTGAAAAGAGTTTGCACGGAGCAAGTGCTTCGTTGCGGCAATAAAAGAACAGTATAGATGGAAAATCGTAGATTTGAAGACAAGAAGGAGCCAGAGATAGTGTACTCTCGCTCGGTGAAGGCTGGAAAACGTATTTATTACTTAGACGTTAAGAAGGCTCGTAATGAGGATTTGTATCTCTGCATTACCGAAAGCAAACGTAAGTCGGGTGCAGAGGAGGAAGTGCCTGTATTTGAGAAGCATAAAGTGTTTCTCTACAAGGAGGATTTCGCTCACTTTACAGAGGGTTTGAATGATGTGATTCATTATGTAGAGGAGCAGTTAGGAACAATCGAGGAGCGTCAAGCATGGGTTCCCGAAGATCATGAGGAACATGTTGATGAGGTCGCAGAGGAGGAAGAGCCTAAGAAACGCAGAGGCTTGTTCAGCCGCCTGAAAAGAGACTAATTACGTGCAAC
>CAYNMA010000320.1:0-1110 GCA_964398075.1 uncultured Bacteroides sp.
GGAGAAACGGATGTCGTTGTCGGCGTTGTCGAACGAACCGTTGTTGTCGGTTGCGGATTTGATTTGATTGGGTGAGAGGGCGATGTAATCTGTGGTATAATCTCCGTCATATACATTTTTGAAAACTGCGCCATCATATTCCTTGTCGAACCCACCTTTTCGCAACTTACGAACAACCGCATCCGTAGAGGTCTTTCTTCCGCCAATGCTGATTTCATCAAAATCTGCTCCTCCGCATTCTACAATAAGTGGATTCTTTATGTTCATAAACAGGGAATAGACTTGTCCCACCCCGTCCCAATCAAAGAATGTGTAGTCATTCTTATTATCGTAGTCTTCTCTTGAGGTGTATATATAGGCAAGGTTTCTATCATCTGTTGCGTACACTCCTGTATTGCGGCTCGTTGAGTTTTCCCCTCTAAATCGCCCGACTGTATTGAATACACTAAAGCCAACATGTGGTGTTCCGTGGTACACAAGTAGTGGTGCACCATTTTCGTCTACGATTTTTGAGCAATTTGTTTGGAGGATTGAGATAAGTTTCGTATCTTTGCTGCCGGAATAAGGAGGTAAAGATGCGTTCCCCTCCGTTGTAAAGCCCGAAGTTGATTGGTTTATAGAATCAATCAACTTTGTTTTTTCTATTTGGGTTAGTCGGTGGTCGTAGTACTTTTTCCCTTGTTTCACTCCAATAACTACTTTTGCAGTATAGTCTTCTCCGTCTATATTCACGCCTACTACATAGTAGCGGTAACTATCAAACTTGCCGTTGTCTTTTGTTGCAGGCATTTCAGTTATGAATATGGAGTTCTCTATCAACTCAGGGATAATGGAGATACTCTTTAGGTGCGCTGCATCGTATCGGCTATGTGATGTGACCTCCTCTGTCCCTATTCGTGTCAGAGTGATGGTTTCGCCCGTGTCCTTATTTGTGTATTCACCACGCAAGTTGTCCTTTATCCATTGCTGTGCGGCTTCTGCCTTGAGTTCGTATTTCCCCTCGTAGTTTGCCTTTGTACACACAACCGGTTCGCTCTTGCGTAGTTTGTCTATTCGTGCGGCTTTGAGCCAGTCACCAAACCATTTTTTGAACGCTTTTGTGCGGACTTG
>CAYNMA010000321.1:0-1109 GCA_964398075.1 uncultured Bacteroides sp.
TCACCGGGTTGATTTATCTAAAAACGTCATTAACAGCGTTTACCATGAAGGTTACGAGAAGTTTTACCGGTTTAACCTTGAATTCGCAAGGCCGATTATATCTTTTATTCAAGCGCGCGGTAAAGACACACTGCTCGGCATCAGTAAAAAAGACCTGATTAAACAAGCAAACGGTAGCACCCGATTCGCCTGTTGCTTTATAAAAAACAACTCCGCACAACATCGGTGTGACGGCATCAAGTACATTAACGATAATTATAAACCTGTAATAAATCTGCACGGCACATCAGGATATTTGCAAGGTGATTTTTATCCGAGGCTTAACGAAAAAATAGACCTTTGCAGACATTACAAGTTCTTGTTTTGTCTCGAAAACAGCATCGGTGACAACTACAATACAGAAAAACTACCCGAAGCGGCGTTAACAAGCGCGCTACCGGTCTACTGTGGCGACGATAATAACTTTTTAAATAATGTTATTAATAAAGAGTCTTACATACACCTGGATAAAAACGCCGGTTTCTCATCTTGGATCGACCAAATTAAACGCGTGGACGATGACAATGACGCCTATAAACACATAATAAACCAAAAAATATTCCTAAGTGTTGATCCGGTTTACGAACAACTTGACGGGCTTGTCAATTTTCTAACAGATTTCTTATAAAGGCAACAAATAATTTATGGCTGTAATAAAAACAATATTTGAAACAGCGACATTAATGTTTTTATTATATATATATAAATTAATTGTTTCTGGTGGTGACACTGGTTGCGACCGTTACTGAACCGAAAACAACAACATTAATGTTTTTATTATATATATATATATATATATTAATTGTTTCTTGTAGCGACACTGTTTGTGCCCGTTACAGAACCGAAAAAGACGACATTAATGTTTTTATTATATATATATAAATTAATTGTTTCTGGCAGGTGTATTGTTATAACGTCCATAAAAGCTGTTTTTGACTCCTGTATCGCGTCGAAACCGTTTTCCTTACCGTTTGCTTATTTGGACGCAAAAACACGATACGGGCAAAATAAACAACTAAAACAGCGACATTAATGTTTTTATTATATATATAAATTAATTGTTTCTTGTT
>CAYNMA010000322.1:0-1105 GCA_964398075.1 uncultured Bacteroides sp.
TGATCTTAGTTTGATTTAATATTTAGAAAGGAAAATATATACATATGGCAAATAATACTGAATATGGTACATATCATTTGGCTGATAATCCATCTCTTTATCAGCCAGTTAGAACAAACAATTACCGTTTTATTGTGCAGGGCTTAGATAATTTGGTAAGAGTTGGTAATGACGAATCTGATATAATTACTAATGCTCAAGAGGTTTTAGACTTTTCTTGTATTGCATTTGATGCTCCTCATTTTGAACAGTCAACTATTGAAGTTAAGCGAGGTAATAGTACAGTTAAATATGCTGGTACTCCATCTTTTAAATCAGGAAATTTAAAGATTAATGACTTTGCCGGAGCTGATGGTAAATCTATTCTTGAAGCATGGCAAAACTTATCTTATAATGTTATTGATGATACTATTAGTTCATCAGATAAATATAAGATTGATGCAACTGTTTTAGAATATCTTCCTGATAACACATTACTTCGTTATTGGGAAATAAAAGGTTGTTGGGTATCAAGCTTAAGCGAGGATGGGTATGATTCTGAAAATAGCAGCAAAAAGACAGTAACTGCTACTATTCAATATGATAGAGCAATTCCACACAAGCCGGAATAAATAATTAAAGGGTGGGAGAGATCTCGCCCTTATTTTAGATAGGAAGAAATTATGTTAGTAAAGAAAGAATATAAAAATCAAGCACTTAAATATACTTTAATAGATGATATCGAAAAAGTAGACGTAAGCGAAGATAATGGAAAAACATTTTTAAATGTTTATAGAAGAAATAGAAAAAAAGAAGATGATTTTGAAACTATTAATGTTTCTAATATAAATGTTTATATATGTAATGATACAGGAAAGACCTTATCCATTTATAGAGGATAATTTATAGCTAATTAGGTAAGTAAGAAAGAAAGCGAGATAATTAAAGATGACGTATACAATCCAAGAAGAATATGTTTTACCGAGTAAAGGAAAACTTTATAATGTTCCATTTGATCCGACTATTAAATTAAGATCAATGACTGTTGCTGATGAAATGAAAAGATTACAGGTTTCAGATAATCCTTACAAGGTAATGTCAGAAATTATAGATGATTGTTTAATTA
>CAYNMA010000323.1:0-1101 GCA_964398075.1 uncultured Bacteroides sp.
TTTACGACAAAATCATAAGAAAGCCCACTACTTTAGTGGTGGGATGAATTATGAGTGTCTTGAAAAAATTTTTTTCAAGAATCACAGAACTTTTTAAAAGTTCGTGATATTTATTATTAGAAACACGTCAAAAGGCTAAAATGAAAAGTAAAGACAGATGGGTTAACAGTAAAACTTCAGTGTATAACTTGGCGTACCATATCATTTGGTGTCCAAAATATAGGAAAAAAGTGCTTGTCGGTGAGATTGAAGAAGAACTTAAAAAGCTTCTCTACATGAAAGCTGATGAACTATGCTGCCAAATTGAAAAACTTGAGGTAATGCCTGACCATGTTCATATTTTCATTAAAACTCCACCAACCATTGGGGTGCATTTTCTTGTACAACAGTTAAAAGGCTTAACAGCCAGAGAATTAAGAAAAAAATTCCATTCGTTGAAGACGAGATTGCCGAATATGTGGACACGTTCATATTATGCGGAAAGCGTTGGACATATATCTGAAGATACTATAATACGTTATATTGAACAACAAAAAGGCAAATGATTTCGTACAAGTATAAACTATATAAAAGCAAGAATACGAAACACGTAGATAACATGCTTCGTGAGGCTTGCTTTGTATGGAATCATGCACTTGCACTGCAAAAAAGATACTATGCAATTTTCGGCAAGTATATTTCTGCCGTAAACTTGCAGAAACACTCTGTTACAAACAAGGTGGGTTCGTTTTGGTTGGGAACGTGTTCCATATCAATTCAATAAAGAAAAACTTCAAGTTTTCCTTGTCAAGACCGTATGAAGGTAATGTAAGACAAATAAGAGTAAAACGTTCCCACTTGGGAGAATATTATATATGTATTGTTACCGATGCGACAGCAAAGCCATATTCTAAGACACATGATGGTGCAAGAATTGGCGTTGACTTCGGTTTGAAAACATATATGACGTTTTCCAATGGTAAGAAAATAACACACCCACAATTCATGAAAAAAGACTTAAATGTGTTAAGAAAAGCCTCAAAGAAGCATTCTCGTTGTGTTAAAGGCTCACATAACAAAGAAAAGTCAAAACTTTCCTTGTGTAGGTTGTACGAACGAATA
>CAYNMA010000324.1:0-1091 GCA_964398075.1 uncultured Bacteroides sp.
ATATAACATCTGATGAATTTGTTAAGTACAGTACATTAATAGATAAGTGTGCAGTGTACCGCAATTCATATAATCATAATGAGCGTAATATGCAAGTAATGTGGATAACAGGTTCAAGTGGTTCAGGCAAAACGACTCTTGCAAAATATTTTGCCAAAAAATTGAATATGGAGGCGTATGTTACTGCCAACGGAGACAACCTCTTTGATTCTTACGATTTACAACCTGTTATAATAGTAGATGAATTTAGAGCTAGCACAATGAAATTCAAGGAGTTCCTACAATTGACTGATAATCATACCAATAAGCAACAAGGTGCTAGATATCATAATGTAGATTTGGCTAAATGTAAATTAATGATTATTACTTCGATTGTAACTCCAATTCAGGTTTATTCCATGTTTAGAAACGATGATGGCTCTATGAACAGTGAGCCAGTCGAACAACTTTCTAGAAGATTGCAACATAAATATTATTGTATTGAAGATGGAATTTGTTACGAGAAGGAAATCATCCAGGAGAAAAACGGAAAGATCTCAACTAAGGATACGGAATCTACTTTGAATATGGATGAAGTCTTCTTTGAGCTTGGAATTGATTTATCTAAGAAAGACCAACACAATCTTGTAGCTGATTTATTTAAAAAGAAGCCTAAGCAAAAATCTTTCTTTGAAATTCAAGATGATGAACTTCCATTTTAAAAAAAAATAAAATAATTTTAAAATAACTATTGCATTTTATATAATTTGTTATATAATATTAAGTGTAAGGAAGAGATATAAAGTTCTTCCAGAAGTGAGGTAAAGAAAATGAAAATTATAATTGATAAGGTAAAAGGCTCGTATATGGTAAGAAATGAGGAGTATACTTTCTCATTCTGGTGTAACAAATACACTGTTGATGGTCGTTCATGCGAAACTAAATATGTTGCATTATGGAACGATAACACTTATGTTGGAACAATTATGTGTTCTGAAGTTGTTGAAAGATTTTATAGGGAAGAAAAATAATGAAATGCGCTGTAATAAAAGTTGTTAGATTTGATTGGGTCAATAAAATCTTCTATTATGAAGCAAAAGAAGCAAATGATG
>CAYNMA010000325.1:0-1084 GCA_964398075.1 uncultured Bacteroides sp.
GGACTTGATAGGCGGTGAAGCCCTCGCATCCAATCAGTCGCTCTACCTCACACAGAATATCTCCACGCTGCACCTAAATGCATTTCGGGGAGTACGAGCTATCTCCAAGTTTGATTGGTCTTTCGCTCCTACACTCAAGTCATCCAAAGGCTTTTCAACGCCAACTGGTTCGGACCTCCATCCCGTGTTACCGAAACTTCATCCTGCTCAAGTGTAGATCACTTGGTTTCGCGTCCACCCACTCCGACTTTACGCCCTGTTAAAACTCGCTTTCGCTTCGGCTTCGTACCTGAAGTACTTAACCTCGCCGGAGAAGGTGACTCGTAGGTTCATTATGCAAAAGGCACGCCGTCACGCCTTCTATTTGACGCTCCGACCGCTTGTAAGCGAACAGTTTCAGGGACTATTTCACTCTTCTATTCGAAGTGCTTTTCACCTTTCCCTCACGGTACTCGTTCACTATCGGTCTCTAGGGAGTATTTAGCCTTACCGGATGGTCCCGGCTAATTCACGCAGAATTCCTCGTGCTCCGCGTTACTCAGGATACTGCTACCGATTGTATTCTTACCTGTACGGGACTTTCACCTTCTATGGTCTAACTTTCCAGTTAAGTTCCAATTCAAATACTTCTCAGATATTGCAGTCCTATTACCCCAATGTTGCCTAAACAACATTGGTTTGGGCTATTCCGCGTTCGCTCGCCACTACTTGCGGAATCACAATTGTTTTCTCTTCCTGCTGGTACTAAGATGTTTCAGTTCCCAGCGTTCGCTCATCTCATTGAGATGTACTTAGTCTTCAACTAAGTGGGTTCCCCCATTCGGATATGTCCGGATCACAGGTCGTTTGCACCTACCCGAACCTTTTCGCAGCTTACCACGTCCTTCATCGCCTCCTAGAGCCAAGGCATCCACCGTTCGCTCTTATTTGCTTTTTCTATGTCTAATATGCATGCACATCGCTGTACACACACGCTCGATTTGCTTCTTTACTTTTCGTAAACACTATCGCGCATATACGCAATAGTATCACGTCATCTTCACTAATTACAATATGTCAAAGAACGCTCTCCCTTGCGGGAAAG
>CAYNMA010000326.1:0-1079 GCA_964398075.1 uncultured Bacteroides sp.
AATCCTGAATCAGGATGCTGAGATTACCTTCCTCACCGCGCCAGTAACTAAGGCAACTCAAGACTTTTCGACTGATAACGTTTTTCAGTCAGCTGCTTTCTATACTGTGAATAATTTTGAGTACGGTACTGCTGAAACTTATATCGATGCCAGTCCGGTAAAATACTTCACGAGTGTATGGAAAGTCGCTACTGGAGTTGAAGCAAATGCCACAGCTATTCCTTATTATTGGCCAAAGGATGGAGGTAAACTCTCATTCTTCTCCTGGTCGCTTAACAATACTACACTTAAGTATGGTGATGGCTCTAAGCCTGCTGCAACCATCACATCTGCAAATGGTGTAAAACTTGTGGGCTATAAAGCATCTGCAAACAATGATGATTTTATGGTAGCTGACTCTGTTATCAACAGGACCAAGAATGTGAATCCTGCCAAATACAAAACCGAAGGCGTGCCTACTCTCTTCAAGCATAAGACTGCAAAGGTAGCTTTCAAGGTCGTGACAAATGGTGATTATACTGCTAAACCTTTATATCAGAAGTTCACTGTTACATCAATCGACTTTGTCAATGTTGCCACCGAGGGTACTTATACTCAGTATGATGCTAGTGCTGAAACTGCTAATAAAGAGGCTTGGACTACTACTACTACTGGAACCCTTAATTATTTCACAGGTAGCCAGGAAGTCAAGTATAACGAAGGCGAAGCTCAGGACGTAGTGAAGACGGGTACCGAACTTTACATTCCTGAAACATACCTTGCAGAGGCTGAGGATGGCCATCAGACGCTTCAGGTTAAGTATACTGTTTCAAGAGAGAATGGAAATAATGAGTCAAGTAAGGACTATACCGCCAACATCTGTCTGAAGAACATTTTGGAAAACTCCATTACTTCAGGCAAGGTGTATGTCATCACCCTTAAGTTCGGTCTCGACGAGATCCTCTGGGATCCTGCGATTTACGACTGGGAAGACGGTGCTACCGGCTCAGCTGACATTCAGTAATTTAGTATAACCCTTAAAACCAATACCCGCGGGCGGGTGATACCGCCCCCGGGAACCAAGTAAGCGCAAAAGCGGA
>CAYNMA010000327.1:0-1058 GCA_964398075.1 uncultured Bacteroides sp.
TTGAAATAGATTTGCCACTTTATTTCATTAGGAAAATCAGGCAACATTCCAGTAAGAGCATAATATATACCTAACTTGCAACTCAAGTTATCAGCATGAGTAGTATCTGTAACCTTTATATTGATAGGGTAAAATTGAGCTGAGCCATTCTTATTGGTTATTTCTAAAGCGAAATCGTACCATTCACGGGCTCTTGGAACGATAAATTGATTGGGGTTTAATCCGATTTGTGTAAGATGCCTCTCGAGATAATGGATAATCTCGTTCTCATTCACAATAGAGTCAGCTCTACCATCTTCTCCCATTCGAGTAAGAGGGATAGGATTTTTCAGTAGGAAATTAGTAATCCTACTAAGTTCTTGTGGAATCATAGATTGATAGTTTTATGCAATGCTATCAATCTCTTGGAATTAAAGAAAAGTGAACTTTCTTTTCGCACTCACAGGAAGCCTACGAAGAAACCTGTTAATTGTTCGAGAAAGTTCACACTACAAGCGTATGAACTATTACGAACAATTATCAGGAGTAGATTCTCCCTTCGGTGAGTGCTTGCTATTCCTTTTTCAGAGAAAATAGTTTCGTAGGCTTTTTTCTTTGAGTGCAAAATAATAGCAAATGCTGTTAGTTATATGTTATTGCATTGTGTTATCAATGCTTGATTTTACATGGGCAATAAATTGTTAAGTTAAATATTAGATTGCCATCTCGCAATCATGCGGCAAAAGGAGACCTTTTTGTAAGAAAAACAAAATATTGAAATGGCATTTTTAAGGGATGGTCTAAAAATTGCTTTTGAGATGATTTGTGAAACTTTATTTAGGAGATGGTTGGCTTGAACGAAGGTGCTTATGAGCCCATTCAAATCTCTGATTTTAAGTGTGATAGAGCTCGAGTATTGTGACTGATGTCGCAAGACCCGTCCGACCATACTGCGATTGTGGAGACGACACGCCCTCGTGTCGTCCGAGCCGCTAGGCTCGATTGTATCAACTCTGCTGTTAATTGTTAAGGGATGTTCTAAAAATTGCTTTTGAGATGATTTGTGGAATTTTATTTAG
>CAYNMA010000328.1:0-1056 GCA_964398075.1 uncultured Bacteroides sp.
TTATTGGTCATCAATTTATTCGGTCAAAAAAATATAAAAAATATCCATCAAAGCTCATTATATCATAAGTGGGTAGTGGGGTGATTGGTTTATTATCATAAAGGTTCGGTTCGTTAGCAGGTGCAAAGATAGTGCAAATCTTTCGGAAAAGCAAACGGTTGTTTCGTTTTTGTGGTTGGAAAATCTTTTGGCATAGGTTTTGCTTTTCGGTGGGAGGAACTAAATAAAGCAAAAAACATGTCGGCAACGATTCTATTTTTGGTGTTTTTATTACTATCGCAGTGCGTGTTGGCTCAATATACGGATGAGGCGTTATATAAGGCATACCTGACGAGCGATGTGAGTCTGTGGAAAGAGTATATCGAGGCAACGGATTGGAGCAGTTTGACAGAGGCGGAGAAGGAGCGTTTGCTGAACTATCAGTATGGTTATGTGGCGTTTGCGGTGAGTGAGGAGACGGATTGGGCGGAGCGTCACTTGGAGTTGTTCAAGGAGCATCTGGCGGACAGCAGTCTGCAGATCGATGCGGCACAGTTGGCTTGTTATCGTTCGTCGGTGGCGGCGTACGAGATATCGTTCACGACGTTTCGTAAGTTGAGTTATGCGGCTCAGGCAATGGATTATGCGGATGAGGCGATGCGTCTGGATTCGCTACATCCGGCGGCGTTGACGTTGAAGGCGAACATCGACATGTACTGTCCGAAGGCGTTTGGAGGCAACAAGGCTCGTGCGTTGCAGTATTTTTTGCTTGCGGAGCGGCGTTTCAGGGAGTTGCATCAGACGCAGTATAACTGGAACTACAGGGCGTTGCAGTTGTGCATAGCGCAGTGCTACGAGAAGACGGGTGAGAAGGCGAAGGCGATAGCGAAGTGCGAGTCGATCCTGCGCGAGGAGCCGGATTTTGCGTATATCCGTGATGTGTATCTGCCGACGCTGCGAGGCGAGAGCGCCAAAGGTAAAGGCGGTGTGGGCGATATGGGGCGGATTGCGGGAGCGCTGTAAACAATTAACAATTAACAATTAACAGGCGTAGTATGGTCAAACGGGTCTGGCGAC
>CAYNMA010000329.1:0-1052 GCA_964398075.1 uncultured Bacteroides sp.
TTCGTATGCTCCAAAGTGATAGTTTCATTTCTTCTTCAATATCTTCACTCCGAGGGTACCGACCTTATACAATAGTGGGTGGCAGATGCATAAGTAGCGTCCGTGTTCAACTTGCTTGCCACCAAAGCGTGCCTTGAAATCACGTACGCCATACGCTTCATCGGGTTTGCCAGCACCCATCATGTCGAACAGTGGATAGTCGTTCTCGGCGGTGTAGGTGATACCTAAATAGGTGGCGTAAGATGATGGAAAGATATGTTCGTACTGCCCGTCTTCACCGCACACGAACCACTCGTATACGCCTTTCTTTGGCAGACTCACGCATACCGTGCCGCCTATGATACGACCCTGATACACAGTCAAGAAGAAGTGCCCATTCTCGGTCTTATAGAGTTGTTCGAAGAACGCCCACGAGAAGAGCGGCGTCTTGACCTTCGTGGCATAGAGCCGTTGCAGTATGCCGTAGTATTCGCGCACTTGCTCCAAAGTTGGCTGCATAACTGCCTCTACGCCCTCACGGATAGTGGTGCGGATATCCCGTTTACGACTCTTGCCAAGGTTCTGCTCTACGACCTCGAGCGTCGTTGTATCCACCTGAAAATTGAGATGTGGCTGATAGGTAAAACCGCATTGCTCGAATACTTTCCGCCAAGGAGAGTAGTCGTGGAAGTTACGTGTCTCGATATATATAGCCTTATGTTGCAGTCCTTTACGCACGGCATCGAGTAGGGCAGTGAATGCTTGCGTAGAGATATGTTCATTGAGCAGAGGACCACCAATGATGATAGCACGACGGGTGAGATATTGCTTCAGCGTATTCGTCGTGTGCGTTATGTATCCGACCACGACGCCCACAAGGTCCTCTTCCTCTGTCACTGCATAGACAAACGGCACCATCTCTTGTGGTACGGCAGCGTAAAAGCGGTATGCCTCAAGTGTCTGAAACCAAGTCGCCACCTCCGAACGCTCCACCAACGCCCCCCACGCCACTTCGTCTATGTCCTCTTTCCGAGAATATACCTGTATCATCCTGTCTAATTAAACGACCATTT
>CAYNMA010000330.1:0-1050 GCA_964398075.1 uncultured Bacteroides sp.
TGACATCAGTCTTGAGAGAGTCGATGTCGGCAAGGATGTCTTTATGGCAGGAGGTTAGTAAGACTACGGCTGCCAATAATATGAATGAGAGTTTTTTCATTGGTCTTTGTTTTCTTTTGTTAGAGTTCTTGGACTAAACGCACACTTCGCCCGCAGTTCCGGAGGCTTTCGTCCTGTGGCGGAGCGAGGTAGCTATCGTAGAAGGTGAGACGGTATGCGTAGTCTACAGCGTAAAACGGCGTACTTGACCAATAGCCTCCGCGCGACAGAACCCCGTTCACTCTCGTACCATCGCGGTAGCCCGCAGCAGGCAGAAAGACAGCTCCGGCTGATTCCATCTTTGACCACTGTGTAGTAGTATACACATTGTTAGTGAAAGCAGCAGTACCTGCATTGAAGCTAAGACCACTTGGCAGAGACCAACTGTCCGGTAATAGAATAAGTCCCTTTATGCCATTGACGGTGGCAAAGCCATAGAGGCTACTTGCATTGGTGCGAGTATTGAATACATATCCCCACTCATCGTTAGTCAATGTGCGCCATGTATTAGCAGGGTAGTTTTCAATCACATTTGTGCCCCAATCGGTGAAAGTAGCATAATAACTATAATCTGTACTTGTGTTTGTCGGGCCGTTTCCTGTTCCCCAACCAAAGAGGTCTATCCAACCATCGTAAGTAGCAGAGATATTCTTATTAGCATCGCCGATACAGTCATACTGGTGTTCGGCAAAGCGCCAAGTGTTGGTACTAGCTTGATATTGGAGGTTGCCTGGGGCAAAAAACACTTTCTTCGTTGCCGAAACAGAGAAACTTGCTGCCCACTGTGCATAGAGTGTATCGTTGTTGGAGAGTTGAAGTTTATCTCCGGCAGTGACCGTGTATCCTGTGCCGTCGGCGTTGGTGTTCCACTTTAAGAACTTACAGCCCAAACGCTTGAAGGTGCAGGTCTTGACGGTGAGTATCTTCTGACTCCAGATGGTGTCGGTGGTGGCAGTAGTAGTGCCATCGTTGGCGCAGTAGGTAAGGGTGTAGTAAACCTCGTTGGTGTCT
>CAYNMA010000331.1:0-1049 GCA_964398075.1 uncultured Bacteroides sp.
TGATGTTAATTATCTTGAAGTAAATGCTGCAGGTAAAGGATTTATGCCTGCATTTAATATCAATAATTACATTGATAGTAGTACTGGTGGTGAAAAATACTTTGTAGTTAAATTTGCTCTTAATGGTCATACAGATACTCCTTGGTATTATATCACTAATGAAGTTCCTATTTTACACGGTGATACATATTATTGGCATGATGAAGGTCCTAAATTAGGATATTCATTACTGACAGATGAAGGTGGTTCAACTTATAAAGTTACTTCATCCCCTAGTCAATTCTTAGGTACTACTGTTCCTAATACATATTTTTACTCTGATGGAGATGGTAGTGAAATTCAAATAGGTACTCCTATTATTCTTTATACGGACGCTTCTAGTAGTACTCAAAAAGTTAAATTAACAGAAATCTTAGATGGTACTCTTAAAGATACCTTTACTGTTATTAGTTGTAATTACTATACATATAGTTATCGTACTAATGATAATGACAGGCTTAAAAATCTTAGTTTAGGCTCAGATTTAACCAAGACAGATACTGAACTTATGTTTGAATTGATAGGTACTGTACCTTATGAGACTTATACAGCAAATGATACTACCATGTATTTCTTTAATTTACCTGATGTAAGTATCATAGACAGTTTTAAGACTGGTAATCCTGAATTTGATAGAATTGATTCTATTATACCTATGTTTTGGTGGAATGGCGATGAAGATAAAGTATTTGATTTAACAAATTTAGGCACCACAACTTTAGATGAAAAAACTGTATGTATTACTCTTTGGGGTATTCCAGTAGGTTATAACGATAAACCTAGTGTAATTGGTTCTACAGTAGTACCTAATAGAATTATCCTTAATGACAATAAGAAGCTTATTGTAGATATTGATAACTTTCAACATGCAACTACTTCGCAGTATGGTATTGTTCAATTCCCTGCTGATTATTATGAGGATGATGGTACACCTAAGATTGCTACTACTGATAAACAAGGTACATTAAAGATTGGTACTGAATACAGTGCATATACTACTGAAGGAAGCT
>CAYNMA010000332.1:0-1045 GCA_964398075.1 uncultured Bacteroides sp.
TTGTTGCAACAGGTTATTTTGATTTGGTAGACGCCAACGGTCTCATCGTTTGCTCTGCGGTTGCGCACAGATGTGAAATAGTTGGCGTTGGCGTTAGTTGTCTTGCCGTCGGCTACTGCTTTGAGTACTTCTTTTGCTACTATGCTACCATTGGCGGCAGCGGTTTTCAGACGCTTTTTCAGGTCGTTGTGAATCACTAATGTTTTCATCGTTTTCTTTTTTTAAGTTGTTAATTATGAGTTTCTTCTATAAATGGCGAACGCCCCAACCTTGCGGTCGGAGCGTTCACTGTTTTGTTAGTCGGTTGTTTGATAATAGTAGGTTAAATCCTTTCCTTTTAAGTTTGTTAGTGCGTAGTCATCGGCTTGTCGCCACAGTTTGTCGTAGAGAGCAGCCAACTTGTTGTTGTGGTTGTAGTGTTGCCAAATCTTGTGGTTGAGTACGAGTACCATTTCGGTTAGGTAGACGACATTGCTTTTCCAACTGGCGAAGGCGCGATTGTAGGTGTCTTGCACTGCGTTGGTGCCGAAGCGGTCGGCAATGCTGAAGTCTTCCCAAAAGGTTGTTTTGGGTTCGTAACCATTTAGTTCGGTGATGTTCCAAACTGGGAGACTGGCAAAGAATGCGCTTGTGAGCGTCTCCACTTTTTTCTCTTTTTCTTTCATTTGTTTGAAATTTAGATTGTTAAACATATTTGAATTGCTTTAATAGCCGTATTCTGCAAGGTGTAGCATCTCTTGCAGTTCGCGTCGATGCACTGCAAGCATGATTTGTTCGGACTCTTTCTCAAAGAGTCTTTTTCTTTGAAGTTCTTCTCTCGTTTTCATTTTTCTATTATTTAATTGTTTGATTTTCAACCATTCCATTCTTTTCTTAGGGTCTGGTTGTTCGATTTATACTGCCTCTTGACTTCTCGTCGTAAATACAAAAGCCAAAAGCAGCCCTGAAAAATACTACCCGCAGGTGTGGAGATTTTTCAGAGTCTTTTGGCGTATTGAAGACGAGAAGTACTTTTGCAGTATAAATTGGCAGGCAGACCCGATTC
>CAYNMA010000333.1:0-1042 GCA_964398075.1 uncultured Bacteroides sp.
ACATTTCTCCTTGCCTTAGATAGATTGTCACTTTGTCGTTGTTCATAATCTAAGTTGTGTAAAGTTGTTAATATGTCTTGGTTAGTAATACCATATTGTTGTGCAACGGCATCGGCATCTTGGTCGGTAGCATAAGCTTCCTGCATGATATGCGAGAGGAACTCGTCAGCGAGTATCTGGTGTCCCTGCGAGGTGCCGTTATTATAGACATTGTAGAAAGATGTCTTAGCAATAGTCTGCAATAGTTGTGCCAATTGTTCTGCGGTGGTGTTGGCAATGATACTGTCGAGTATCTGTGGATTTTCCTTGGTGAGTAGATGTTGGCGTTCGTGTACAAAGGTCTGTATGATGTCCATACCGGTGTTGAGTGCATCGGTATTGAGGATGATAGTGCCTTTGAGATAGAAGCCGTTTATCCTATCGCCTTTTGCGAGTGCGCTGATGGCTTCTGCGATGTCCTTTTGTGTTGCGCCTAACTCGGTCATTTTCTTGACGAGCGTTTTGTTGGTAACGAGAGCGACTTTGGTGTTGCCGTTGGCGATGTCGTGGATAAGAGATTGCTTTTGTTCGAGGGTGAGTCCCGGCTGCGTTAGGTCGTGTTCAGTCCATCTTTCTTTTATTTGATTGTAGAGTTTTTCTACTTTATCTCGTAGGTCTTTGTATGTTTTTATGCCGTTCTGCTTTTTCCACTCGTTGAGGATTTTAGGGTCTAAGACATCGAGTGCTTGTAGATATTCCTCCACTTGATGTTGTGCGTTGGCGATATGTCCCTCACCATAGACCCATCCGCCGTATTTATGCAACGGGTTCGTGGGATAACCGCTACCGGATTTCCCTTTCTCGCCAAGTCCTTTCTCTGCGGCGGCAAGTCCTTTGACAAGCTCAACGATATTGTCGGATATTTGTTGCGGCTCGGTGATGTCCTTAGGAGCGACTAAGTCAAAGTCTTGGTCAAAGGATGTGCCCTCTGAGAGAATGCGTTCTTTCCGTTCTTGCGCCAATCGTTGGTTGGTCTGTTCACGGGTTTCTTTGGTGTTGTTTG
>CAYNMA010000334.1:0-1040 GCA_964398075.1 uncultured Bacteroides sp.
AAAATTGTAAAATTGTAAAATTGTAAAATTGTAAAATTGTAAAATTGTAAAATTGTAAAATTGTAAAATTGTAAAATTGATACACTCTTTCCTCACATACCTCACCATCGAGCGTCGATACTCCCCGCTCACCGTCGACGCTTACCAGCGGGACCTACACGAGTTCTGCGACTTTCTCCATGTCCAACCCGAACAACTACAACCCAACGATGTCACCGACGACGACATCAAGGAATGGCTCATCTCGCTCCTCGATAACAACATCTCCCCACGCAGCGTCCGTCGCAAACTATCCTCACTCCGATCCTTCTGGAAATACCTCATGCGCATCGGATACACCCAACACAACCCGACACAACTCATCATCTCGCCCAAGATACCCAAACCCCTGCCTACCTTCTATAAAGAACGAGAGATGCAGCAGGAGCAACTCCTCGAACAGTACGCCGACGACTTCCTCTCCATACGAGACAACCTCATCATCGAACTGCTCTACCAAACCGGCATGCGACGAGCCGAACTCATCGCACTCTCCGACCACGATATCGACACTATCGCCAAACAACTCACCGTCTTCGGTAAACGACGAAAACAACGCATTATACCCATCGGAGATGCCCTTTTGGAACAGATTTTGCAGTATCAACAAATGAGAGACCAACAGTTCCCGGAACGACAAGATGATGCTCTCCTGCTCACCGCTAAAGGCAAGAGAATCAATGCTTCAACGGTCTACAAAACGGTGCATGACAGAATGGCAGAGGTCAGCACGCAGCACAAACAGTCGCCGCACGTCCTAAGACACACCTTCGCCACTACCATGCTCGACCATGGAGCCGACATCAACACCATCAAGACTCTCATGGGACACGCCAGCCTCGCTGCTACACAGATCTACACCCATGTGACCTTTGAACAGATGAAAAAAGCATACAACGCCGCCCACCCACGTAACCACAAAAAATAAACACCATACGTTCACAACCATACGCACAGCAACCATACGTTCACAACCATACGCACAGCAACCATACGTTCAC
>CAYNMA010000335.1:0-1027 GCA_964398075.1 uncultured Bacteroides sp.
GTTAGTATTACTGCTTTCATCAGAAAAAAATTATTTTTCCTACGAATTTTGCCTTTCATAGCACTATTGCTACTATTTGCTTTACCAAAAAATTATATTTATCTAATGAATTTTTCAAAATACCTCTTGAATATAATAATAAAAATACTTATATAGCGAAAAACTACAATTTAAGAGGTATTAGACATGTTAAAAGTAGCAAAGGACTATCAAGGTCGTAGTGAATTAAAGAAGAAGGAATCTAGTGAATTTACAGTTGAAGGGTTAAAGGAAGTGATGCCTAGGGGGTATAAAGGGTATATAAACGAGGACTTAGTAGACAAGTTAAATAATTGGGATAATGAGGATAGTAAAGAGGAAACTGAGTGGTATAGGGAGAATTTCTGTACCTATTTAGGTGTAATAGAAGGTAGGAATGTAAGTTTAGATAGGTATATAAAGGCAGTTAAGTATTGCAGTTTAAGGTTGCTAGGAGTAAATATAATAGATAGTTGGACTAGGACATTTCCCGAGAAGGTAGATAGGGTAAAGAAGGATACTGAGGGGGATGATGAGTTATTTAAGAGTAGATGCCAAGATTATGCAACAGCATATAATACTACTAAGTTAGTAGTAATGATAATGGGTCAGAGTTTAGTACCCAGTTATATAGTGAATGCACCGTATTATCAAGAAGCTATAAATAAATTGGTAGAGATAATAAGAGATAAGACAGTAAGGAATGGAATGACAAAGGTGAAGGCATGTGAAGCTATATTGAATGCTACTAAGCAACCAGAGGTGATAGAGAGTAATGTTAATGTTAATTTTGGAGTTGGTGGTATAACTAATAGTGCTATGGATGAGTTAAGAGAGGTGACTAATAAGCTAGCCATGACATTAAAGGAGCAGGTAGCAAATAAGAGTAAAGATTTAAGGGAATTAACTGATATAGAGTTAGTTAAAGGAGATGATTGGGATGAGCATAGGGACTAAGAATAAGACTAATAAGGTATTAAAGACTAAGGAAGAGATAGAAGCTACTGCT
>CAYNMA010000336.1:0-1026 GCA_964398075.1 uncultured Bacteroides sp.
GCCATTAAGCAACATCAGATTGCTGAAGGCTATGGTAAGGAAGAAGATAATGGCTAATGCAGTATCATCTACATTTGATGTAACTAACTTTACTAATAATGCTACGATTGTAGCAAGTTCTGACATTGATGATCAACGTACTTTTGAAGTTAAAGGTGATGGTAACTTTGATAAGTTGATGGAAACTGTCAGAAAGCATTTAGATGCTTTATTGCTGTCTCGTTGTATTACGAAAGAAGAATATGCCTCTCTTTATGTAGATATGATGAAAACAAATCTTCAGATTGTGTTATTAGCAGAAGAAAAAGGTTGGGATAATGCAGTCAAGAAACGTCAAATTCAAGGCTTTAACGAGTCCTTTAAGAAGGACATGTTAAAGATTATGATTGATGGTTGGACTGTTGGCTTCTCTGCATCAGAAGAAGCATTCTTCCTTGATGGTGATGATGAAAAAGCTATTCCTTATCCTTTGACTTATGATGCTATTACTAATCTGTATAAAGATTTCATCTGTAGTATACCATCACAAGATTCAAAGGGTAATAATGTATATGCTAAATCAGAATTTGATGATCCTATTCGTATGAGTAAAGAAGAGACACAGTCTCCTGTTTAAGGTATATAGATGAGTATTCCTCCTAGTACAACAGTATATGCTAGTGCAGTACAGCTCTGCCCATTAAGTGAAGCCTCTACTCCATATGAGACTGCTCTTGATTACAACACTACCTATCTTGATGGTTTTTGTGATTTAAGAGATTGGGCTATGCTGTACTACAAGTCTGGTAAAGGTAATCTGAAGGGATACTCAAATTATATTAAGAAGCTTATTAAAGAAGGAAAGAATCCTTTTACTAACTACATTTCTATTAACCCTGATGCTACTTATGATACTACTTTAGATGGTTTAAGAACATTAATACTTAGTGATTTAGGCTATACTGAAGAAGAAGTAGAATCTTTAACTATAAGTGTAATTAACCCTAACTATGATGAAGCAACATGGATTAGATACCAATTAGATGG
>CAYNMA010000337.1:0-1026 GCA_964398075.1 uncultured Bacteroides sp.
GAACCCAATCCGACCACAACTCGACCCCTAAAAACAACCAATCCGCAACCTAAAACCGCCCAATCCGAACCCAATCCGACCACAACCCGACCCCTAAAAACAACCAATCCGCAACCTAAAAACGCCCAATCCGAACCCAATCCGACCACAACTCGACCTTCAACCCCGCCCGTCTCAAACCCCAGACCTGCCTTTCCCGATTCTTAAAGCCGCCGACCCCGAATCTTAATAGAACATATCAGCAGTCAAAGTCGAGTCAGCGACAAAGGATCAGCATAAGATAAGCGTAAGATGAGCGTAGGATAAGCGTAAGATTCAGCCCTTCACGTAATACTGTCATATCCTAAATTAGGTTGACAGATTTGGAGTCTTAGTCCTAGGTTGAGTTGACACAACGTTTAACTTAGTCCTAGGATAGGTTAACAAACGATTGTAAATAGGGTAACACTCCTTGCGGAGGTGTCCATGGACACCTCCGCAAGGAGTGTGCCGTCCATTTCGCCTACCTACCCATCGGGTTTCTTATTTGCGTGCAAAGATACACATTTTTTTACAATTTCGATTTCTTTATTGCGGCCGACCGATAACTATACCAATCTTTCTTTATTTCGCCCGTCTGCTGAGCCGCTTCCACGGGCGTCATCCCGTTGATACTCATGTGCGGACGACGCGTATTATAAAACTCAATAACCTCTTTGATCTTTTCCTCGACCTCTTCAATCGAGGTAAACACAAGGTTAGCACATAACTCATTCTTTATCGTATTATTGATCCGTTCCGCCTCGGCATTATGCTTCGGATTGCCGTTCTCCGTCATGCTAATATTAATATTATATCCTCTTAAAGTGTTGACATACTGCATACTAGCATACTGCACGCCTCGGTCGGAGTGGTGTGTAAGAAGACTCCCATCAAAGTCTTTTGGCAGCGTCTTGAGTGCCATCTTGAGCGCCGCTAAAGGATAAATGGTTTCTAATGATTCGCCAACTGCAAAGCCTACAATCATCTTACTGTAAGCATCGGTTA
>CAYNMA010000338.1:0-1008 GCA_964398075.1 uncultured Bacteroides sp.
TTTGCCATAAAACATTAGACTATAATTAAATTAAAGAGATAGAGGCATAAACCCCTATCTCTTCTATCTTAAATATTATATAAGAATCTTATTAAAATGCCTTCTCAGTGGAGAAGAGTAGGTACGATTTGTATGGATTGAATCAATTTGTTATCGTGGGTTATTTAACACCCACATCTATAGTTTCATTAAATTATAGCTATAGTTCAGACTATATCATGGTTTCAGCTAAGCTGAACCTTGGGCACTCATGGTAGGATTATTGTTTGCAATACTCACCTACTAGTCGTTAGCGGTTCTTAGTACTTTTACTTGCTTTCTAAGCTTCCGTCGGGATTATCTATTACTAGACTTCCCCCGAATTCACCCAATTTTTCTAACAGAATATTCTGTTAGCCGCTTCAAATACTTAATACATTGAGTATCAAGTAGTTACCAACGGCGATACCTCCATCATTTTAGACTATATCTTTAACTCTTTAGTCTATATCCGTCAAAATACTCAGGGTTAGTTTTATGTACACCGATATAAATTTTATTATTTACTAAACATTGTGTACAATATACAATATATTTTATAGAGTTATTCTCCATTTCGATTAAATTGCAATTTTATTAATTTATCTAAAGCTTGCGCTTAGTCGTTGAGCCTTGAATATAACTTCCTAAAGGAACTACATATATACCTTGGCTGCTGATTATATCATTAGTATTATAATCAAACCTTTTACAGGCTAATACTAATTATGATAACTCCCAGCAATTAAGAGAATTGTTTTTTCATATGTTTACACATATGCGGGACATGGAGTAGTTTATCCCATCGCTGTCATCGCCAAATGACTTATTATTCTAATATTTGCATATTAGTTTAGACTATATCTTCAATCTAATCATTTTTTAGTTTAAATGTAAATCCGTGCGTTTGATGCCTAGCACCTTTCAGTACGTCCTTACATTTTGGATGTGCCTTTTTACATTCTGTAATAGAAGGCCATTCTTTAACTA
>CAYNMA010000339.1:0-1007 GCA_964398075.1 uncultured Bacteroides sp.
ACTTCATGTACAAACTCCTCTGTCGTGCGGCAAACGACCACCTTATTGCCGAATGCTTGCAGCCTACCTATCATCGTCTGCTGATGCTCCGATAGTCTGCCTGCTTTGCCATTTTTCATTTCGATATAGAGGCTTGCATACTCCCCCTTTGGGATTGGTATATGCAGGTCGGGTACGCCGTGCACTACTCCCTCGGCTACTAACTTGCGTGCCGTGGTCTTGGTGGTGTATGCTCCATTGGGTATTGCATAGCACAACACATCGGGATGCGCCATCCGCAACCACCGCAGGCACTGCACCTGCAGGTCGTGCTCGCTCGCCGCTGCCTTGCCTCGGTTCTTTTTCTCTTGCATTTTATATAGTTCGTCAAGCGTCATCTTATCCCATCTCGAAGTCCCTGCAGGGTAGTTTATCGGGTGTCACTTTGATGTCCCTTTGCTCGCAATACCTATCGTTGTAGAATAGGCAATCATAGCAGGAATATGCGTTGCGTGTCCAAGTCATACTATTGCTTCGTTAGTTCTGCGTATTCAGCGGTGGCGTCAAAGTTTGGGCAGGTCTTAGTGGCGTCAAAGTCGTGGTGGGAGTGAATGGTGGCGTTGGGGTACTTCTTGAGCAGGTGCTTGAGAAGTTGTAGTAACGCTTTCTTTTGCGCAGGTGTGCGTGTGTCCTTTGGTGTTTTGTTGTCGGCTGCCCTGCCGCCTATGTAGCAGATACCCAGCGAGTGTTTGTTGTGTCCTCCTTTGCGACAATGTGCACCCTCTTCTGTTTCGGGTCTGCCGCCCTCGATAGTGCCGTCGAGGTCAATGACATAGTGGTAGCCAATCTTATTGAACCCACGTTGCTTGTGCCAGCGGTCGATGTCAGCGGCTTTGTCGTTGCGCCCCTCGGGGGTGTCGGAGCAATGGATGATTAGTTCGTCAATATTCATAGTTGTGTGTTATTAGCGTTATTAGTACTTGCCCGTGATGATAGACCAGATACCGAATAGTACTGCACCGAGGGCA
>CAYNMA010000340.1:0-1005 GCA_964398075.1 uncultured Bacteroides sp.
ATTAAATTATTATATTCATTTTCCCAAATATGAATTAATCTGTATCCTTTTTTGTTAGTTTCTAATACTTTATTCAAATGGTAATTATAGTATTCATCTAAATTATCATGATTCTCTAACCAGTGTTCAACTGAATGCCAATAATCTCCATTAAATTCTATAGCTAACTTTAATTCAGGAATAACTATATCTAGTTCATAAGGGCCAATTATTGTTTTATCATGTCGTCGAACATTAGGAGCAAACTCTTTAATAAAATTAAATAATTCTAACTCTGCTTTAGATTCTCCTGATAGTCTAGGATAACAATTCCAGCAATGAGGAAGATATGGGCACTCTTTAACGTGTCCAGTTGTATAAATCTTTTGTTCAAATTCATTTCCACATTTATTGCATTTCCATCTATATGTTTTATCATAACCAGTATATTCTTCTTTAGGAAACAACGGAGCTATACCATATTTTATAAAAGATAAAATAAAATTGTCATAAGAGTTATCATGAAGTGTTTGTTTAACCTTTTCTTGGACTTCTTTATTTTGAGATGGATTTTCACAACCAAATCTTTCTAAACAAGTTTGTTTAACCTTTTTCTGAATTTCTTCACTTTGAGATGGATTTTCACAACCAAATCTTTCTAAATTAGTTTGTTTAATTTTATCTTTTACATCTTTATTTTGAAATGGGCTTTCATAACCATATTTTTCTAAACAAGTTTGCTTATACTTTTCTTGTACTTCTTTAGATTGAGTTGGATATTCACATCCTAATTTTTCTAAATTAGTTTGTTTAACCTTTTCTCGTACTTCCTTTGAGTTATTTGAACATTTATATGAACAATAATCATGTTTTAATCCTTGTGAGTACTTCATCTCTTTACCACAATTTTTACAATGCTTTAATTGCTCATCAAAGCAAATTGAATAAACAATATTTTTAATAAATTCCCAATTAGGATTTTCTACTAAAATATCATTTAGGTACGTCTCTACTTCAGGATTATTT
>CAYNMA010000341.1:0-1002 GCA_964398075.1 uncultured Bacteroides sp.
TTTGTTTGCTGGTGATGTGTTTTTTTTTGAAGATAAATTTGCGTAATTGAAAAAAGTTATATACTTTTGCCACGGAGTTTATTTTGAGAAGAGAGAAGCTCATTTGAGAAGCGAGAAGTTCATTTGAGAAGTTGAGAGATACATCCGATAAGTAAAGTGTTACTATCGTTTATTATTAACCTTAAAATTTTAGCATCATGAAAAAGATGATTTTTGCAGCATTGTGCTGCGCAGCACTGATGGGTTTCACAGCATGTGATGAGAGCGTATCGAAAGACATTGTAGTGAGCATGTCCTCAGCAGTGGATTATTCTAAAACCACTACCAGTTCAGATGGTTCTGTGACTTCAGGTGTAACCGTGTTCAATGTACAAGACCTCTTCATGGAAGAACTCGCCAAGATTGGTACTAAAGAATTGGAAAATGCGGTAGTTATGCGTGCACAATCCGATGCGAAGGCAGTGAAACAGAAAGTGGAGCAGGCTGCACAAAGTGCCGATCAACGCGTTAAGAATGAATTGGGCGTTCCTGACAAACTTGACCCAGGAATCACGATGCTCAAGATCTACGTAACGTACACCAATGTCGATGACGAGAAGGTGACGCTCACTTATACTTACAAAGAGTAATTTTTGTTTTGTCTGCACTGCGTGCGAGTTAGGGTTTCCTGCTCGCACTGCATGCGTCTTTTATTTCCTTTGCCCTGCGTGTTTCTTTCTCTGACTTGCATTTCTTGAATTTTGTTTCCTTTGCACTGCGTGCATAAAAAATTGAGAAAAAGGACGAAAGACATCGTTGCTCCCTCGAAAATTACAGAAAATAGACAAAAGATGATTTTTTTCCTTGCCACTGCGTGGCAGAGAAATTAAAAGAAATGAGAAAAGAAATAAAAAGAACTCGTGTTTGCTGCCATTATCTCCTACTCGCTGCGCTCGAGAGAAATAAAAGAAATGAAGGAAAGACTTGATGGGAGTCTATAATCGTCAATGGGCGAATTTTATA
>CAYNMA010000342.1:0-1001 GCA_964398075.1 uncultured Bacteroides sp.
AAGCATTTATCTTTCCGGTAAATGCAAAGTATTTTACACCTTGTTGTGCCACATAATTCAGCATTGACCAAGCTTGGTCAAATGTTGCAAAAGGTGCATCTACATTTATATGGAGTATATCGCCACCAGAACAATATTCACTAAAGGCAGAAGCAATTCGTACTCTTTCTTGCATTGTGGCTTTAATGCCTAGTGGTATCCATTGATTACCATAAAGGGGTAAATCTTTTACCACAAGTTCAGGATATAATATTTCATCTGCGCGCTGGAAACGGGCGGCCATGGACTCTCCAGGAATTGCCTCAAGGTTCCCCACATAATCTTTGTCAATCATAAATACATCTTTTACATTATGAATGGTTTTAAAGATTTTCTGTCCGAAAGCAAATGCTTCTGGTTTATAATATGTGTTATTAAATTCGTCTGTGTAGGTATAGCCAAATTTTTTCATTGTTTCATACACGCCCAAAATTCCGGTCGAGGAGTATAAAAATTTCATTTCAATCATTTTACAATCGAAATTATGAAGTAAGCCTTTTTCAATGTTGCGCTGGATGATATGACGCTGGCAATCCAGCAGTTTTAAATTAATTTCACAAATTTCTTTTAGTTTGGTCAAATATTCTTGCTCATTCTCACTTTCATAAGCAATGCGCGCAAGATTGATTGTTGAGACTTTTACAGACCCCACTTTTAAAGCCGTTCCACCGATACTATTATAATAGCCTAAATCGGAGAAGTTGTTCCGAAGTCTACAGCACGAGCTGAGGCTGGTTACTTCATTATCAATAAACCAGTTACTATCATTCCATTCTCGATTTTGCTCACAAGCCCATTTAGCAAATTCTTCATCGACAAAATGGCCTTGTTTGTCTGTTAAAAGTGAAATTGAACTGACAGGAAAAGTCATCATATTTTGGTGGCGTATTTTACTCATTTCTTGTAGGAAGATTTTTTGAAATTCAATTATACCTTCTTCCTCATCAATCATAAACGTACCA